>CAXUCS010000102.1:0-7653 GCA_964249365.1 uncultured Caulobacteraceae bacterium
AGCTTGAATCATGCCCAGCGCACCCCCGGCAACCCTTTCTCAAACGGGCTCTGAGGAGTTGGTGAAATCTTTCCACCGCTCGCGCTTCCTCAGTGGTAAGCAGGCCCTCGGCGAGGCGTGCGCTGTAACCACCCTCGCTATCGTTCAGCGCGAGACCATCGAAGTAGCACTCGACGTACTCTACAAAGGTGTAGTGCGGGTTGCGGTTGTCGGGATTTAGCCACGTCAAGCGCTGCATCTCGACGTCGGCCATCTCTTCGAGCGAGCCCAACCAGTTCTTCCGCCACGCTTTTTGGAGCTCGGACGTAGCCAAATCCAGCTCCCACTGGTGTTAGAGATGTGCCTATCCTACGCCTGAGCGCGAAGGTCGCAAATCCCACCCACAGCCCGCAACCCAAACGTCCGCTCCGAGGACGTTAGGCCGCCCCGCCGACGATAGGCGCCCGCGCCGCAACGGGTCAGCGCCGGCGTGGGACGGCCGGCTGGGGCGGGCGACCTAGCCTCGTCCGCGGTAAGGGGGAACGCCCTGGTCGGGCAGGTACAGTCCGGCCGGCATGGGGCCGGTCTGGTGGAAGACGTCGATGGGGATGCCGCCACGGGGGTACCAGTAGCCGCCGATGCGCAGCCACCGGGGCTCCAACGCCGCCACGACCCTGCGGGCGATGGAGACGGTGCAGTCCTCGTGGAAGGCGCCGTGGTTCCTGAAGCTGAAGAGGTAAAGCTTCAGCGACTTGGACTCCAGGAGCCAGTCGCCCGGCGCGTAGTCGATCACGATGTGGGCGAAGTCCGGCTGGCCGGTCAGGGGGCAGAGGGAGGTGAACTCCGGCGCGGTGAAGCGCACCGCGTAGAGCACGTCCTTCTGGGGGTTGGGCACGCGCTCCAGCACCGCCGTGTCGGGGCTCGCGGGCGCGGGGACCGCCCGGCCGAGCTGGGTCAGGCCGGAGGTGTCCGTCGTCATGCGCCGAGCGCCCCATCGAGGTCGGCGATAAGGTCGTCCACGTCCTCGATCCCCACCGACAGCCGCACAAGCGCGTCGGAGATGCCGAGCGCCTGGCGCTGGAGGGCTGGGATGGAGGCGTGGGTCATGATGGCGGGGTGCTCGATTAGGCTCTCCACCCCGCCCAGGCTCTCGGCCAGGGTGAAGAGCTCCACCCGCTCCAGGAACGACCGCGCGCCGTCGAGGTCGCGGTCGAGGACGGCGGTGACCATGGCGCCCGGCGCGTCCATCTGACGGCGCGCGAGCGCGTGCTGGGGATGGCTCTGCAGACCCGGATAGAGGACCCTGGCCACGCCCGGCCGGCCCTCCAGCCATCGGGCGATCTCCAGCGCGTTGGCGCAGCTCCGCTCCATGCGCAGGTCCAGCGTCTTCACGCCCCGCAGGGCCAGGAAGCTGTCGAACGGGCCGAGCACGCCGCCGACCGCGTTCTGGAGGAAGCGGACACGCTCGGCCAGCGCCTTCTCGCGGACCGCCAGCGCGCCGGCGACCACGTCGGAATGGCCGTTCAGGTATTTGGTGACCGAGTGCATGACGATGTCGAAGCCGCGCTCCAGCGGCCGCTGGCAGTAGGGCGAGGCGAAGGTGTTGTCCGCGGCGGTGAGGACGCCCTGCTCGCGCCCGATGGCGGCGATCGCATCGAGGTCGCAGAGCTTCAGCATGGGGTTGGTGGGCGTCTCCACCCAGATGAGCTTCGTCTCAGGCCGCACGGCGGCGCGCACGGCGTCCAGGTCCGTCAGGTCGACGAAGCTGACCTGGAGCCCGCTTGACCGGCGGCGCACCTTGTCCAGCAGGCGGAAGGTGCCGCCGTAGAGGTCGTCGGAGGCGACCAAGTGGTCGCCGGCGTCCAGGAGCTCCAGCACCGTCGCGATCGCCGCCAGCCCGGAGGCGAAGGCGAAGCCCGCAGCGCCGCCTTCGAGGTCGGCCACCGCCCGCTCGAAGGCGAAGCGGGTGGGGTTCTGGCTTCGCGAATACTCGAACCCCTGGTGAACGCCGGGCGAGGACTGGGCGTAGGTCGAGGTGGCGTAGATCGGCGTCATCACCGCGCCGGTCGACGGGTCGTGGCGCTGGCCTCCGTGCACGGCGCGGGTGGCGAAGGCGGCCCGGCGGTTGGAGCCCCGCCGCCTTTCGCCGTCTTTGTCCTGTCCCACCGCGCGATCTCCGGCTAACCGAGGCGCGGCTGTACGCCGGGCGAGGGCGGCTGTTCAAGCTGAGGGGCGCGATGATCGAGGCCTATCCGGATCGCGGCGACGGCCGCGTCAGCCCGGGCGAGCTCGCGGCGGAGGGCCTGCACGGCCACAGCTGGATCGACCTGCAGGACCCGAGCGTCGAGGAGGTCGCCGCGGTGGAGCGCCAGCTCGGGCTCAAGACCCCCACCCGCGCGGCGCTGGCGGAGATCGAGGCCTCCTCCCGCACCCGCGCGGAGGGCGACGCCCTGGTGATGAGCGCGCCGCTCCTGGCGCGCAGCGGCGACGGGGTCGCGGCCGCCACGCCGACCGGCTTCGTGCTCACCCCACGCGTGTGCCTGACCGTGCGCTTCGCCGGCTCCAAGGTGTTCGACACGGTCAAGGACGAGCTGAAGGCGGTGCGCGAGGCCGCCCCGGCCGACATCTTCGCTCGCCTTCTGGAGGAGGTGGTGGACCGGGCCGCCGACCATTTCGAGATCGCCGCCGACCAGCTCGACAAAGCGTCCCACGCCATCTTCCATCTCGACGAGGACAAGAACGGCAGGACGCGCGAGCGGCTGTCCAAAGACACGGCGCTGCTCCGCAAGGTGATGACCGACGTTGGACGCGCGAGCGAGCGGATGAGCCGGGTGCGCTACACCCTCGTCTGCATCGCGCGGATGGCCCAGTTCGTCACCGACCGGGCCAGGGACTGGCTCGATCCTTCCATCCGCGACCGACTGGCGGGCGTGCGCAGCGACATCGCCTCCTTGGAACAGTTCGAGGAGAACCTCCTGTCCCGCGTTCAGCTCCTGCAGGATGCGGCGGTGGCCTTCATCTCCATCGAGCAGAACGACGTGGTGAAGGTCCTGACCATCGCCTCGGTCGTCGGTATCCCACCCGTCCTGGTTGTCGGAATCTACGGCATGAACTTCAAGTACATGCCGGAATTGAACTGGCTTTACGGCTACCCGTTCGCACTCGCGCTGGTTGTCGTGGTCACTCTTATCCCTCTGATCTGGTTCAAGTGGAAGGATTGGATGTAGCAGACGATCGGCAACTTATGTCATATTTTCGGCCGGCAAGACTACAAGTTGATCCGACGTCCCAAAGCGCAGGCCCCTTAACGCTAAATTATCCGGGTTGGGCGTCTAGCTTCGTTCGCGCGGGATGGGTCTGGCCAATCTTCGTGCAGATCTTGGGCCGGGCGAGATGGAAAACCTCGGGTACTGCGTCCTTCACGAACATGACCTGCGCGTGCTGGCGCTCGCCGTCGGGATCGCGGTGATGACGCTGCTGACCGCCAGCGCGCTGTTCCGCAGGGCCGGACGCAAGACGCAAGGGCGGCCGGCCTTGTGGCTGACGCTGGGCGCCCTGTCGGTGGGCGCCGGTATCTGGTCGGTGCACTTCGTGGCGATGCTGGCCTATCTGCCGGGCGTCCCCATCGGCTTCAGGCTCCTGCCCTCGCTCGCCTCGCTGGGCGTGATCCTCCTTCTTTCCACCGCCACCTTCGTCGTCGGCGAGCGGGCGCGGTCCACCATCGTGCGGGCCGGGGCCGGGATGGGGTTCGGCCTAGGCGTCGCGGCGATGCACTACCTCGGCATGAGCGGCTTCGAAGGGCCTGGGCGGCTGGTCTGGAGCGCGGAGCCCGTGGTCGTGTCGCTCGTGGCCGTGTGCGCCCTGATGGTGGCCGGCTTCCTCTGCGGGATGCGGATAGGCCAGGGGGAGGTGTCCAAATGGCGCCTGCCGGCAGGCGGCGTGCTGCTCCTGCTCGGCGTCCTGGCGCTTCATTTTACCGGCATGAGCGCGGTGCGGTTCCGCTTCGATCCCCGGGTTGCGGCGGCGGGCGCCATCCTGTCCCGTCCGCTGCTGGCGGTGGTGATCACGGGGGTCATGAGCCTAGCGCTCGGGATCGGGGCCTGGGCGACCGTGCAGGAGCACAGGGGCCGCCGCCGCGCCCTGGCCCGGCTGAAGCTCCTCTCGGCGAGCAGCTTCGAGGGCGTGGCGCTCATCCGGGACGGCTGCATCATCGAGGTCAACGCCGCCTTTGCCGAGGCCGCGGGCGTGGACCGCAAGGCGCTGGTCGGGCGCCGCTTCCACCAGGACCTGTTCTTCCCGGATGCGGGGCAGAGGTTCACCCTGGATGGCCGCACCGAGGGCACGCTCGCCGCCGCGGGCAGGCGATCGATCCCCGTGGAGGTGCTGGCGCGCGCCGCCGGCAGGGGCGAGGACCACATCGTCGCCGTCCGCGACCTGACGGAGCGCCGCTCCAAGGAGCAGTCGCTCAACCTCCTGTTCGAGCGCAATCCGGCCCCCGTCTGGGTGGCGGACCATCGCGGGCGGCTCCTGGCGGTGAACCCGGCGGCCTGCGCCCTCTACGGCTACGAGGAGGCGGCCTTCCTCCAGATCAACCTCGACAGGCTGCTGCCGGCCGACGAGATGGCCGCGGTCAGGGACATGGTGCGGGGCTTAAAGGCCTATGCGGCCGATCGCGTGTGGCGCCACCTGCGTTCCGACGGCGCGGAGCTTCTGGTCCTGCCCTACACCGAAGCCATCACCTTCGACGGGCGGTCCGCCTTCCTGACCACCGTCTTCGACGTGACCGAGCGGGAGCGGCAGGCCCAGGCGCTGCAGGTCGCGAAGGAGGCGGCGGAGGCGGCCAACCTCGCCAAGTCCACCTTCCTGGCCAACATGAGCCACGAGATCAGGACGCCCCTGAACGGGGTGCTCGGCATGTCCCAGGCCATGGCCGCGGGCGAGCTCTCCGCCCTGCAGGCCCAGCGGCTACAGGTGGTGCTGCGCTCGGGCGAGGCGCTGCTGGTGCTGCTGAACGACCTCCTGGACGTTTCCAAGATCGAGGCCGGCCGCATGGAGCTGGAGGAGGTGGCGTTCGACCTCCCGGCCCTGCTCGGCGAGGTGGAGCGTCTCTTCCGCGCCTCGGCCGAGGCGAAGGCCCTCGCCTTCGATCTGGCGCTCGACCCCTCGCTCGGCGCGATCTACCGGGGCGACCCCACCCGGCTGAAGCAGGTGCTCTCCAACCTCGTCTCCAACGCGGTGAAGTTCACGGCCGAAGGCTCCGTCCGGCTCTGCGTGCAGGAGGAGGCGGACGGACGGCTCCGCTTCTGCGTGCACGCCACGGGCGAAGGGGTGGAGCCCGAGGTGCTGGGCCGGCTGTTCCCCAAGTTCGTCCAGGCCGACGTCTCCACCACGCGCCGCCACGGCGGGACAGGGCTGGGCCTAGCCATCTCGCGCGACCTCGCGCGGCTGATGGGCGGCGAGATGGAGGTGGAGAGCGTCCCCGGCGTCGGCTCGACCTTCTCCCTGGTCGTCCCGCTCCCGGCGGTGGCGGCGCCCGCTGGAGCCGAACCCGCCGCAGAGGCGCCGGCGCGCGGCCCCGAGATGGACGCCGTGGGCGTGCGTATCCTGGCGGCGGACGACAACGCCACCAACCGGCTGGTGTTGAAGACGCTCCTGGCCCAGGACGGCATCGACCTCGTGGTGGTGGAGAATGGCGCGGAGGCGCTGGAGGCTTGGCGCGACGGCGGCTTCGACATCCTCCTCATGGACGTGCAGATGCCGGTGATGGACGGCCCCACCGCCGTGCGCGCGATCCGCCGCGAAGAGGCGAGGCTCCAGCGGCCCCGCACGCCCATCGTCGCGGTCACCGCCAACGTCATGAGCCACCAGCTCGACGAATACCGCCTGGCCGGCATGGACGGCCATGTCTCCAAGCCCATCGACCTCGGGATGCTGTTCGACACCCTGTACCGCGTCCTGGCCGAGCCGCCGGAGACGCTGGCGGCCTAGGAAGGAGGACGGGCGCCCGCGTCCTCCGCCGCAGGAAAGGCGGGCGTCAGTTGCGCGCCTTGTCGACCAGCTTGCCGGCGGTGATCCAGGGCATCATGGCGCGGAGCCTCGCGCCCACCTCCTCGATCGGATGCTCGGCCAGGAGCGCGCGGCGCGCCTTGAGGCTCGGCTGGCCGGCGGCGTTCTCCAGCATGAAGTCGCGCACGAAGCGGCCTTCCTGGATGTCCTTCAGCACCCGCTTCATCTCCGCCTTGGTCTCCGCCGTGACCAGGCGTGGCCCCGTGGCGTACTCGCCGTACTCGGCGGTGTTGGAGATGGAGTAGTTCATCTCGGCGATGCCGCCCTGGTAGATCAGGTCCACGATCAGCTTCACCTCGTGCAGGCATTCGAAATAGGCCATCTCCGGGGCGTAGCCGGCCTCCGTCAGCACCTCGAAGCCGGTGCGGATCAGGTCCACCAGGCCGCCGCAGAGCACGCTCTGCTCGCCGAAGAGGTCGGTCTCGCATTCCTCGCGGAAGGTCGTGGCGATCACGCCCGAGCGCCCGCCGCCGATGGCGGACGCGTAGGCGAGGCCGAGGTCGGTCGCGCCGCCGGATGCGTCCTGGTGGACGGCGAGGAGGCAGGGCACGCCGCCGCCCTTCCGGTATTCGCCGCGAACCGTGTGGCCGGGCCCCTTGGGCGCGACCATCAGCACGTCCAGCGTCGGCTTGGGCTCGATCAGGCGGAAGTGGACGTTCAGCCCGTGGGCGAACATCAGGGCGGAGCCGTCGCGGATGTTGGGCGCAATCTCGGACGCATAGATGTCGCGCTGGAGCTCGTCAGGGGCCAGGATCATCAGGACGTCGGCCCAGGCGGCGGCTTCGGCCACGCCCATGACCTTCAGCCCTTCGCCGTCCGCCTTCTTCGCCGAGGGAGAGCCGGGGCGCAGGCCCACCGCCACCTCGCCCACGCCGCTGTCGCGCAGGTTCAGCGCGTGGGCATGGCCCTGGCTGCCGTAGCCGACGATCGCGACCTTCTTGTCCAGGATGCGCGGGAGGTCGGCGTCCCGATCGTAGTAGACACGCATGGAGGTCTCTTCTGCTGGAAGGGGAGGGGGTCAGACGCGCTCGGGGCCGCGGGCGATGGAGAGCACGCCCGTGCGCGACACCTCCACCAGGCCGAGCGGGCGCATCAGGGTCTCGAACTTGTCGATCTTGTCACCCGCGCCGGTGAGCTCGAAGACGAAGCTGTCCACGCCCGTGTCGATCACCCGCGCGCGGAAGATCTCGGCGATGCGGAGGGCTTCCACCCGGACCTCGCCCGCGCCTCGTACCTTGACCAGCGCCAGCTCGCGCTCCACCCAGCGCGGATCGCCGCTGACTTCGTGGACGGCGCGCACCTGCACGATCTTGCCGAGCTGAGCCCTGATCTGCTGGAGCGTGGCCTCGCGCCCCCGCGTCACCACCGTGATGCGCGAGGTGTGGACCGCGTGGTCGGTCTCGGCCACCGTCAGGCTCTCGATGTTGTAGCCCCGCGCGGCGAAAAGGCCCACGACCCGGTGCAGCACGCCCGGCTCGTTATCGACGATCACCGCGAACGTCGCCCGCCGCTCCTCCCCCGTCTCAAAGTCGAGGAAGTAGGCGGAGCCGGCCTGGTCGGGCGGCTCGCTCACGCTTCCGCTCCATAAGCGAGCACCGAACGTCCTCC
>CAXUCS010000103.1:0-7648 GCA_964249365.1 uncultured Caulobacteraceae bacterium
GTCCATGAGACCGCCCGCTCCACCCACCACAGCTGGAGCGGGGCGGGGCGCACGCTCGGCTATACCGCGACCGCCGGCACGCTGACGCTCCGCGACGACGAGGGCAAGCCGATCGCGTCCATGTTCTACGTCGCCTATGTGGGCGACCAGGCGCGCGACGACCACCGCCGGCCGGTGACCTTCTTCTACAACGGCGGCCCGGGCTCCTCGACGCTGTGGCTGCACATGGGCTCGCTCGGCCCGGTTCGGATCCGCACCGACTCGCCGGAGGCGACCCACAACGCGCCCTTTGACCTTGGGCCCAACCCCGACTCGCTCCTCGACAAGAGCGACCTCGTCTTCCTGGACGCAGTCGGCACGGGCTTCTCCCGCCCGCTCGGCGACACCAAGCTGGAAGCGTTCTGGGGCGTGGACCAGGATCTGGACGCCTTCTCGCGCGGCATCGCCCGCTACATCACGATCAACGACCGCTGGAACTCGCCCAAGTTCCTGTTCGGCGAAAGCTACGGCACCACCCGCTCCGCCGGCCTCGCCTACATGCTGCAGGACCGCGGCATCCAGCTGAACGGGGTGACGTTGCTGTCCTCCATCCTGAACTACGGCATCCGCCAGCCCGGCTACGACCAGACCTACATCGCCTACCTGCCGAGCTATGCGGCGACCGCCTGGTACCACAACCGCATCCCCAACCGCCCGGCCGACCTCGCGACCTTCCTGGCCGAGGTGCGGGCCTATGCGCGAGGCCCCTACATGACCGCGCTCGCCAAGGGCGGGGACATCAGCGCCGAGGAGAAGACCGCGGTCGCCCGCCAGCTGTCGCTCTACACGGGCCTGTCGCCGCAGTTCCTCCTGAACAGCAACCTGCGGGTCGACCTCGGCCGGTTCAGGAGCGAGGTGCTGCGCGACCAGGGTCAGATCGTGGGCCGCTACGACAGCCGCTTCACCGGCTACAACCCCGACGCGGGCGAGCTGAACGCCGACTATGACCCGTCCGACACCGGCATCACCGGCGCCTTCGTGGCGGCGTTCCAGAGCTACCTGGCCGACCAGCTCGACTACAAGTCCGAGCTGGCCTACCGCCCGACCAGCTACAACCGCAACCTCCACTGGGACTTCAAGCACAAGGCCCCGGGCGGCGGCTATGAGTCCGAGCAGTCCACCGTCGACGTGGCGGTCGACCTCGGCGCGGCCATGCGCCAGAACCCCCACCTCCTCTTGGAAAGCCTGAACGGCTGGTACGACATGGCCACGCCCTTCTTCGGCACCGAGTACGACATCGGCCACATGGAGCTGCCGCCCTCGGTCGCGAGGAACGTCCGCTTCAGCTACTACCCGTCCGGCCACATGGTCTACCTGAACCCCGACGCGCTCCGGCAGATGAAGGCAGACGTCGCCCGCTTCTACGACGCCGCCGCGCCGGGGTGAGGCGGAGCGCTCATGCTGATCCGCATGACTTGGTAAGGTCCACTGTGAGCGGGCGAGCCGATGCGGACAGTCGATCCCCGCAACTCCTCTCTTCGACTTCGTCATTCCGGACGGCGCAGCCGATCTGGAGCCTGGCCGCACCGCCCTCCTTCCCAGCGTTGCTGGCGTCGCCAGCCGGTAGGTGAGCGCACGGGGCTGGGTCTCGGCTCTCCGCTTGGCTCCAACGGGGATAACGGAACAGTGTGAGGTTCTGAACGGCGAGTTGCCGGCCTTACGCCGACACGAGTTTGCGACCCATAGCTGCCCTTCCCGTCCAGAACCAGTCATGCCAACCTGAGGCGGCCGCAGGAGACCGACCCCGGAGATGATGTACCCGGCCTCCCTTGATCCAGCCATTAGAGGTCGAGCCTTCAGCGCGTCGAACGGCGAGCTGGGCATCCGTTTGAAGGATGCGAAGGCGTTTCTGGAAGCCTGTTGGCGAGAGCAAGCCGAAGTGTTTGGATAGGAGCTTTGGGTCATCCATCATCGGTGGGCCGACGCCAGCGACAGTGTGGTTGAACAGCCGGGCGTCTGGTGTGGTGGCGTGCCGCTGAAAGCTGGTGGCACTGCTATCTTCCATGGTGAAGGGGATGCGGATGCCTCAGAGGAGCAAATCTCCCGCTGCGACTTAGAGGCAGAGATAGTGTCGGAGTACATGCCGCTCGTTCGCGTGAACTTCACGCTGGGCGACTAACGCCGGCCGCATCGCTGATGGCAGGTTTCCGCAGGCGTCCTAACCCGCACTCACGACCCAAAGGAGACATTGCATCGCCCTTCTGCGCGAGAGATGGTCCGTTGTGAGGTTCACCGGAATTCACGGCGTGAAGGTGCGGCTCAGCCGTTTGGCTGCGCTGATGCAGCTTGCATTCTTGGAAGCTAATAGCAGGGGCACGCGCCGCTTCACGGGCATGGCCCGTGCGCGACGAACAGGTGCGAAGCTCGGCCTGTGGGTAATTGGACCCATGATGGTGGCGGCAGCCCTGGATGTTTTGCTACTGCACCGGAACGCCATCTGGTGGTGCCTAGCCATCGTGAAGGGTGCGTGGGGCATAACTCTCGTCGGCTTCATGCTCTCGGTGGCGGCGATCTCGCTTTACCGAGCTGCCCGCCTACGAAGTGCGCAGGAAAGACGAGGTCTATCGAGATATCGACGTTATCCCCGACGTGTGTGACGACGACCGGCGCGTACAAACCATGTGATGGCGAAGTCCTCTTGCGGGTCTGCTCTGTGAGACACGACTTGAGGCCCCAGAGCTAATACTATGCAGCTTCATTACACCGTATGGGTGAAGGATCGAGACGGTCACATCTCTCCTGCTATAGCCCAATCGCCATCGGGCATCACCACATCTGAAGTGGCGCGGGAAGATGCCCGAAAGTGGGTGATCGAACGCAAGATACGAGCACACTCTTTGGATATCGAAGACGAAGATGGCATGGTGATCGAGCAGTGGGTCTGGCGACGCAATAAGTGGAAGCCGGGACCTGCTCCGGCCGAAAGTTTGACTGCTGTCCAGCTTCAAAGCCGTTAAGGGCGTAAGTCCACCCAAAGCACGGGTTCAGGAGGTCCGCTTCCACGCCGAATGCCTCGGCGCGTCCGAGTGTCGCATATCCGAAGGCGAGCCGATACGTGCTGCCGACCCTTACGGACATTTGCCCAATCACCGGCCGATGGTCTGCCTCGTGAGGCGTATCTCCACGCTAATTCCAGGTGTTCCGTCGGCGATCCAGGGTGCCGGTACTCGACCGTGGTAGTTCGAGAGAAAGAAGCCGAAGGAGTCGCTCGGCTTCCCCGCGGCATCCAGCACACCCATGCCGAAGGAGAGCACATCAGGACCGGCCGCTCCCGCACGCACGCTTGTCGGCTTTATCATGACCGTCGTTCCCCCGATGCTTGAGGCGTAAGCTCTTTCGGCTTGTGCGACGGCGTTGGTTCCTGGGGGTGCGGCCCCCTCGGGGGTCATCCGCCGTATGGCGCATGTATGGAAAGGGGGATTTTCAATCGTCACGCCGTATAAGCCAACCGGCGTCTTGATGTACCATCCTCTTCCTGGATCATTATGCAAGTAGCGCTGAACCTCAGATGCCGACATTGGCGTGGCGGCCTTGGATGTCAGGAAGGCGTCGAGTTTCTCGTCATCCGGAAAGCTTCCGATGCATAGTTCCGAGAACATCGATGCGAGTTCTGTCACGTCCGCCGGTGGAGCTGGATCGGCGTGGGCTATGACCGGGACCGTGAGGAGAGCGGAAAGAAAGGCGGCTCTCGCTCGGAAACTCGACGCCGCCATCCGGCTCCCCTGCATGCTGATCAACCTGAGCGGATGGTCAGCACCTTTGCCCCTTCGGCGCAACGTCGCCTAGCCACCCAACTCGGTCATACCCAGCGTCCGCTTGGAGCCGCCCGTCCCAGCTCTACCGGGTTCAACGCGCCCCATCTAGCACGACGCCTTCATGGGTGGCGTCCGTGGCCGCCTTGACCAGCGCCTGTTCGGCGAAGTCGTTCAGGCTCCTGCCCTGTAGCTCGGCGGCTATGACGGCGGCGCGGTGGACTTCCGGGCGGACGCGGAACATGACCTTGCCGCTGTAAGGCTTGTCGGGATCGACGCCGTCCTGCTCGCAGTCTGCGAGATATTCGTCCACGGCCTCGGCGAACGTCGTCTTGAACTCATCCATGTCTTGGCCATGAAACCCGATCACCGGCCCAATTCCGAGCACCCTACCGAAGATAACTCCCTCCTCAGCATCGACCTGGGCGCGTGTCGAATAGCCTCGGTAATGAACCATGTCGGTCATGGCGTTACTCCCAAGGTGACCAGGAACTCCCGCACGAGGTCGACGGCGTACCGCTTCAAGGTCTTGTCGGGATGGGGCTCATGCAGCTGCAATCGGTTCTGACCCTTGATGAACTTGCGACCACTGCCCTTCGCGGCCGGTCTGTAGGTGCAATCGACTTCGCTCACAAGAAGGCTGCGAACGTCGTCCTAATCTATCGACTTGGCAGGAGGCGTCCGGAAGATGTCTTCCAGAGTGCGCCGATGCCTGCTGTTCACAACCGATATGTAGATCGCGGCAGATCGTAACGCAAGCGTTCTATGCTAGCATCGGCAACGTGCGGGCCCTCACCCCAGCTCCGCCACCTTCACCCGCGCCCCGTCCAGCACCAAAGCGAGTTCGCCGCGCTTCAGCCGGAGCGCGTCCTCGCCGAAGACTTCGCGCCGCCAGCCGTGCAGGGCGGCGGCCTCGTCGGGGGTGTCGGAGGCGATCTTCTCCAGGTCGGCGACGGTGGCGATGAGCTTGGCGGCGACGCCGGCGTCCTCGGCCCGGGCCTTGAGGAGCACCTTCAGGAGCTCCACCGCCGCGGCGGCGTTCGCCGGGGGCGCAGGCGCGCGCTCGAGGGCGGGCGCGTAGGCTTCGGGGTCGCGCATCGCCTCACCGAGCGCGGCCACCAGCGAGGGCCCGAACTTGGACCCGCCCCAGCCCTTGGGCACCGAGCGCAGGCGGTTCAGCGCCTCAAGGTCCAGCGGCAGCTGGGTGGCGATCTCGTCCATCGCCTCGTCCTTCAGGATGCGGCCGCGCGGCTGGTCGCGCTCCTGGGCGGTGCGCTCGCGCCAGGCGGCGGCGGCGCGGAAGGCGGCCAGGTAGCGGGGGTTGAACTTCCTGGGCTTCAGCCGCCGCCAGGCGTTCTCCGGATCGACGTCGTAGGTCGCAGGCGAGGTCAGGACCTCCATCTCCTCGGCGACCCAGGCGAGGCGGCCGGCCTTCTCCAGCCGCTCGCGCAGGCGGGGGTACAGCTTGGCCAGGTGGGTCACGTCGGCCAGCGCATAGTCGAGCTGGGCGTCCGACAGGGGCCGGCGCGCCCAGTCGGTGAAGCGGGACGACTTGTCGATCTCCACCCGCAAGAGCTGGCGCACCAGGGCGTCATAGGCGATCTGCTCGCCGAAGCCCGCCGCCATGGCCGCCACCTGGGTGTCGAACAGGGGTCGGGGGATGGCCTGGAGGTTGTTGAAGATCTCCACGTCCTGGCGCGCGGCGTGGAACACCTTCAGGATGCGCTCGTCGCGCAGGAGGTCGAGGAAGGGGGCGAGGTCCAGCCCCTCGGCCAGGGGATCGATGACGCCGCCGTGCTCGCTCCCCGCCGCCTGGATCAGGCAGAGCTTCGGCCAGTAGGTCGTCTCGCGCATGAACTCGGTGTCGACCGTGATGTAGGGCTGGTCGGCGAGGTAGGCGCAGAAGGCTTCGAGCTCGGGATTGGAAGTGATCGGCGTCATGGCTTATGAGCCTATAGCCCGCTTCGGCCCGCCTCCAAGAGAGACAGCTCCGGGGCGACCATCCCGGGACCGATGATGAGCGAACAGGCGAACGGCCTCACCTATGCGCAGGCCGGCGTGGACATCGACGCGGGCGAGCGGCTGGTGGACGCGATCAAGCCGCTGGCGCGCTCCACCGCGCGTCCGGGGGCGGACGCGGCGCTCGGCGGCTTCGGGGCGCTCTTCGACCTCAAGGCGGCGGGTTACGAGGACCCGCTGATCGTCTCCACCACCGACGGGGTCGGCACTAAGCTGAAGGTCGCCATCGAGACCGGCCGGCACGACACGGTGGGGATCGACCTCGTGGCCATGTGCGTCAACGACCTCCTGGCCCAGGGCGCCGAGCCGCTGCTGTTCCTCGACTATTTCGCCACGGGGAAGCTGGACGTGGAGGCGGCGCGCCGCGTGGTGGCCGGGATAGCGGAGGGCTGCCGCCAGGCCGGATGCGCGCTGGTCGGCGGGGAGACGGCGGAGATGCCGGGCCTGTACGCCGGCGGCGACTACGACCTGGCGGGCTTTTCGGTCGGCGCCGTAGAGCGGGGCGGCGTGCTGCCGAAGCTGGAAGGGCAGCGGCCGGGCGACCTCCTGATCGGGCTGACCTCCTCCGGGCCGCACTCCAACGGCTATTCGCTGATCCGCCGGGTGGTGGAGCGTACAGGGCTGGACTGGGAGGCGGACGCGCCCTTCGAGCCGGGCGTGGGCCTGGCGGAGGCGCTGATGCGGCCGACCCGCATCTACGTCAGATCGGTGCTGCCGCTGATGAAGGCCGGATCGGTAAGGGGCGCGGCCCACATCACCGGCGGCGGCCTGGTCGAGAACCCGCCCCGCGCCATCGCGCCTGGGCTGGAGCCCCGCTTCGACCGGCAGGCCTGGACGATCCCCCCCGTGTTCGACTGGCTGCGGCGCGAGGGCGGGGTGGCCGAGACCGAGCTCCGCCGCACCTTCAACTGCGGGATCGGCCTGGTGCTGGTCGCCTCGCCGGACGACGCTCCGGCCGTGCTCTCCGCCCTGGCCGACGCGGGCGAGGAGGCGAGCGTGATCGGCGAGCTCGCCAGGGCCGGATGAGGGCGGGCGCCGATCTCCCTTCCCCGTGGGCGGGTCATTGATCCCCGTCCGCACCGCCGTGCTGATCTCGGGGCGGGGATCGAACCTCCGCTCGCTCATCGCGGCGGCGCACGGGGCGGACTACCCTGCCGCCATCGTGCTGGTGCTGTCCAACAACCCGGACGCGCCCGGCCTGGACCTCGCCCGCTCGGCCGGGATCGCGGCGGATGCGGTCGACCACCGCCCTTACGGCAAGGACCGCGCGGCGCACGAGGCGGCGCTGGACGCGCGGCTCCGCTCGGCGGGGATCGGGCTGGTGGCGCTCGCCGGCTACATGCGGGTGCTGACGCCCCCGTTCGTCCAGGCCTGGGCGGGACGGATGATCAACATCCATCCGAGCCTCCTGCCCCACTTTCCCGGCCTTCACACCCACAGCCGCGCGATCGAGGCCGGCCATGCGGAGGCGGGCTGCACGGTCCACTGGGTCACCGAGGGTGTCGACGAGGGCGAGGCGCTCGGCCAGGCGCGCGTGCCCATCCTGCCGGGCGACGACCCGCAACAGCTGGCGGCCCGCGTGCTGGCGGCGGAGCACCGGCTTTATCCCGAGTGCCTCGCGCGGGCGGCGGAAGCGACAAGGCTGCGGGACGAACGGGTCTCGCCAACCTGAATCGGCGGTAACCCTGCCGTCAGCGTGGTTGCAAACGCATCCGCTCCTATGCCCTGCGCGTTGGAGCCCTGAGATGATCCGTCTGTTCGCCCTGCCCGTCGCCCTCGCCGCCATGGCCGCGGGCGCGGGCGTCTACGCCGCCCAGGCGCCGCTCGCGGCACGGGGC
>CAXUCS010000104.1:0-7607 GCA_964249365.1 uncultured Caulobacteraceae bacterium
ACAATGGACGGGCTGACGGGCGCGGGGTCCGACGGCGGGGCTCATGCGGCGAGCTCCAGCGCGGGCGGCGGCGCGGTCCGCCGGCGCGGCACGGCGTCGGCCATCAGCGCCATGACGCACGCCTTCATCTTCCGAACGGAGACGGCGTTGCCGATCTGCTTGATCTTCTCGGTCTTGGTGCCGACGAAGGTGTAGTGGCGGCCCTCGCCGTCGAAGCCCATGGCGGCCGCGAGCTCGTGCGGCTCCAGCATGCGGAACAGGATGTCGTAGTCCCCCAGCCCGCCGACGCCCTCCACCAGGTTGACGTGGCCGGTGGCCGCGATGGTCGGGGTGGGCGCGTCGAGGCTGTGGGTCCGCGGCGCCTGACCCGACCGCTCTCCGAACTGGGCGGCGATGAAGGCCAGCTCTCCGCGGTGGGCGCCGGTCGGCGTCGGGATTGGGTCCGCGTTGACGTCCCGGCTGCGGTCGGACCCGTCGTGGTGGGTCACCGGCATGACGATGGCGAACTCGCCGCCCCTGGCCGTCGTGGCCGTGGGGATCGGCTCTTCGGTCGACCGGGCGGTGTTACCGCGCCGGCTCTGGGTCACCGGGACCACCACCCCGAACCGGCCCTTGGTCGTGATCGGGGGAACGGGATCCTCAACTGTGTAGCAGGGCGGCGGCGAGCCGGACTGCTGCTGCCACCCGTTGCTGTAGTAGGGCGAGATCAGGGCGTGGGCGCCGCCGGTCGGGATGGCAGGGACCGGCTGGGTCGTCTCGCGCGCCACGCCGCCCGCGCCCTGGCTGAGCACGAAGGGCTCGACCATGGCGAACTTGCCCCCGCCCGCGTGTAAGGTGCCGAGCGGATCGTTGAGGCTCTTGCACCGGCGGCCGTCGGCAGGGGCGTCGCCCGGAGGCGCGCCGTGGGCGACGCTGGCGATGAAGGGCTCCACCACCCACACGCCGCCCTTGGTGTCGAGCGTCGGGACCGGCGCCTGGTCGGCCGGAACGGCCTTGGCGTTCTTCCGGCCGTTCATGACCAGCGGCTCGGCCGCAAAGAGGCTCGCCTGGGTGGTGGGGGTGTGCAGGGGCTCGGCGACGGTGCGCGGGCCGCACCCCGCCTTCATAGTGCCGACGAGCGGCTGGGCGAGGCCGATGTGCGTGCCGTTCGCCATGATCGAGGGGACGGGGACGTCCAGGCCCTGGCTGGCCATGTGGTTGCGCAGGATGACCAGGAAGGGCTCGGGCCAGCGGTGCTTCACCGCCCCGGCCCAGATCCGCTCCAGGGTCTTGGCCGCCAGCGGCTTGTCGCGGTTGAAGATAGACCGGCCCCGGATGTCCCAGTCGATGATCTCGCGGGCAGGCCGCCAGGGCTGCAGGGTGGCGAACAGGTCGGCGCCGTTGGGCCTGCGGGCGTGGATCGCGGCTGGGAACTGGACCGGCTTGCGGTCGCTCCTGGCCATCAGGATGAAGCGGCTGCGCGTGGTCGCGTCGCCGTAGTCGGCGGCGTTCAGCTTGCGCCATTCGATCTGGGTGAAGCCGAGCGCCTTGATGGCGCTGATCCAGGCCCAGAAGTACTCGCCCTCCCAGCTCTTGATGGGCCGGCCCGTGCGCCGGTCCACCGGACCCCACTTGATGAACTCCCAGACGTTCTCGATGATCAGCCGCTTCACCCGGAGCTCGGTCAGCCAGGTGATGATGTGCCAGGGGTCGCTGCGCTGCTGGTCGGAGGTGGGCTTGCCGCCGCGGGCGTTGGAGTGGTGCGTGCAGGTCGGCGACGCCATCAGGAGGTCCAGGTAGCCCTCCGGCACCAGCAGGTGCGGGCGCACCGTGGCGATGTCCTGGACGTAGTGGCGGGCCCGCGGGTGGTTCAGCGCGTGGGACTGGATCGCGGTGGGCCAGTGGTTGACCGCGACGAACTCGATCTCGTCGAGGCTGAACCCCAGCTCGAGGAGCGCGCGCTCGCAGCCCTCGGTCGATCCGCCGGCGCCGCACAGGAGGTCGGCGACGAGGAGCTTCTTCGCCTTCAGCGGACCTGCGGGTCGGGGACGAAGGGCGGGTGTTGCGTCTGGACGGTTCATCTTCGCGGCTCCGCGAGCCCGGGCGGCTCACGGCGGATCGGCCCTCGCCGTTGGCGAGGGCCGACCTGATCGACGTCGATGCGCCTACATCAGCCCCTTGGAGCGGAGGCTCACCAGCTCGTCGCCGGCGACGATGACGTGGTCGTGGACGGTCATCCCCATTGTCTTCGCCGCCGCGACGATCTCCTGGGTGATGAGCTGGTCGGCCCTGGACGGCGTGGCCGACCCGCCGGGATGGTTGTGGACGAGGACGATGTTGCTGGCGTCGAGCTGCAGCGCCCGACGCACCACCTCCCTGGGATAGACCGGCGCCTGGTTGGCCGTCCCCTCGCCCATACGCTCGTCGGCGATCAGCCGGTTCCCGCCGTCTAGGAAGAGGGCGTGGAACGCCTCGCGGGTGCGACCGGACAGGGCCACCACCAGGTAGCGCTTGAGGGCCTCTCACGAAGAGATGACGTCGCGCTCTCGGAGCGGCTGCTGCAACACGGCCAGGGCAAGGTCGTAGCTCAGCCGCAGCTCCGCGGCCGCCGCCTCACCGGCAATCACGCCGAGATCCGAGACCTCGGCCGTGACCGTGCGCCTGAGGTCGCCGAAGCGATCCAAGAGACGCCGGGCGAGCTCGGGAGGGTCCGGGCTGGCGCCCGGAGCTCGGGCGAGCAATCGAACCAGAAGAGCGTGGTCCCGGAGCGACTTACCCCCGCCTTGTTCCGGCGCGCGGGCCGGCTTCGCCGACGACGTGAGGATGCCCCCGGCGGCGGAGACCTCCCTCACACCGGCGTCTCCGGCCCTGGCGAACAGATCGGGCTGTCGGGTTGAAGCGGGCGCGGACCTCACGCCGCAAGCCTTTCGCCGGCGCCAACGTCCTGATCGCCGGCAACCGTCGCACGGCTGAAGCCCAGAAGGTAGTCGGTCGCCCGCTGGGCGTGACCGAAGGCCTCGACCAGGGCGTTGGGTCGGTCCTGCAGCAAGTTTCCCCAGTGCGCCAGATAGGCGGCGTGCCCATCCAACATCTGCGGCCGAACGCCGATCTCCATCCCGAGAAGGAGTGAAATCCCTTCGGCCACGAGTTCCTCGAAGGCATAGGCCTGGTCGCCATAGCGCGCCCCGAAGGACCGGTTGAGTCGCGCCTCGGCGCCCGTCCAGTGCCCGAGCTCGTGGGCCCAAGTGGATCGGTAATCGTCTACGGTTTCGAACGCCTCGACCGGCGGCAGCTGGATGTAGTCGCCGTCCCGACTGTAGAAGGCGCTCGAACCTGCGTGGCGCAGCTCCGCGGGGATGGCGGCGAGAACCGCATCGCGGGCCCGGGCCCGCATCACCGGGTCGATGGGGGGCGCCGTCCGGAACGCTTCGGGCAGGTCCTCTACATCGTCAGCGTTGAAGACCACGTAGCTCTGAAGGAACTTCAGCACGCGGTCGTCTTCGCCTTCGCTGCCGTCGACGACGCGGGTCCGGAACAGGATCGCGGGCGCGCCCCGGGCGCCCTTGCGCACGTGGGCTCCGAACCCCTGGCACTGCTTGAAGGTCAGCCAGTAGGGCGAGGCGCAGCCCCTACCCGCCGCGAACATGGCCAGCAGCAGGGCGTTGGAGCCGGCGAACGGATGGCCGTCGGCCCGCAGGGGGCGGCTTGGGTCGGGCCCGTTCATCCACGGCTGGCGCCACGGCGCCACCCCGGCCTTCAGCCGCTCCGCGATGGAGCTGAGCACGTCCTGCAGCTTGTCGGCCATGACCGGGGTCTCCGGACGCCGGGCGTGGGCCTCCCCTTCCCTCCTCGTCCGCTCCCGGACACCCTTCCTTTCACCCCGCCGGCCGTCTCGCTCGGTCGGGCACAACCTGTGACCGCCCGCGGCGGATCAGCTCCTCGGGGTCGGTCCTGAAGCATAAGCTGTTCAGGTGGGCTTGGGCGGCGAAGTGAAGACTGGCGAAGACTTCGGCCGCGCGGCCGTACTCGTCGCGCGACGAGGCCAAGGCGACGTCGAAGCCGCCGAGGTCGGGCGCGTTCCATCGCGCCAAGAGGACGTCGGCCGCCATGGGCGATCCGAAGAGGCGTTTCGTTACGTCCCTGGTCCAGCGATCCGTGATCGGCAGGGTGGACACGCCCTCTCCCCGGCGCGCACCAAAGAAAAAAGCCCCGCCGGAGCGGGGCTAAGTCATAGGGAGGAAACGCCCGGAAGGGCGCGCCAGTAGAGTGCTGCAATGCAGCACACCTGGCAAGACACTTTCCGAGCGTTCGGCCGCCTTGTCAGGCCGCGAGCGCCGTCACGGACTCCGCCGGCCAGCGTTCAAGTAGACGGGGCAGCACGACGCCTCCGGTCGGGACGAAGGTGCGGGGCTGGTAGTTGATGACTTCGAGGAAGCACCCGAGCGCCTGGAACGCGCTCCGCTGGTCTTGCGCGCCCACGACCTCTATGCGCCATGCGTCCATGACCTTGGCGCGGCGCAACCAGAAGCCGCCGGAAAGAGCGATGCTCGCGCCCTCCTGCAGCAGCCTGGCCTCCAGGTCGCCGTCGTTGGCGACCTCCGTCGCCACATCGGTGAGGCCGAGATCGATCTTCAGCTTGGCGACATCCTGCGGCTCCAGCATCCGTCCGAGCCAACGCCGTCCATCCGGCGCCTTGATCCGACGCACCCAGGCCCGCTTGGCGGGTAGGTGCGACCAGACAGGGAGCAGGATGCCGGTGACGAGCGCCATCTCCCTTCTCCACCAGGGATCGGCGGCGGCGACCTCGGCGTCCCACGCCGCTCGCCACACCGCGGGCTCGACGTCCTCCCAGGCGGACTCAGCGAACTCGGCCGTCGTGAACACGGTCTCTTTGAGGGGCCGACGGATGCGCACGGCCGGGACCAGTTGATCCTTGCGATCGATCGTCGTCAGGCCCGCTTCCACCAGACCGACGCCGCCGGACTTCGTGTTGATGACGTAGCTGAGGGCCGCTGGCGGAAGGCGCCTCACCTGATCGAGCACGGCCTCGGCGGTGACGATGCTCCGGCGCGTCTTCATCGAGAACCACACGAGCCGGGTTTCCGCGCCAGTGGAGGCGTCGGTACGGATCACCTCCTCGGACACGACCTCCAGGTCGTCCGCCACCACGTCCTCCACGCCGTGGTCCATTTCCCCCGTCGCTTGGGCGCGCTCCAGGATGCTGGTCAGTATGGCGTCGAGCGTCGAGAAGAGACTGTTCTGGTCCTCGATCCGGAGCGCCAGCAAGCGGTTCAGAAAAGTGGACATGGGAGGCATGTCGTCGGACTTCTTCAAGCCTCCGTCGGCATCCAGCAAATTCAACGCCGTCTTCTGCATGAAGCCCATGAGCGTCCAACCCGGGACCGTGCCCATCGACAGCGCGACGTAGAAGGCCTGCAGCGCGCGGTGGGCCCAGGGGCTCTCCAGGTTGTCGGACGCGCGGAACAGCCCGTTGGAGGACGCCCTCCGCTCGCCCCGGGTCAGGGCGCCCAGGCTATCCAGGCGGCGCGCGATGGTGGACAGGAAGCGCCGCTCACCGTGGATGTTGACCGTCAGCGGAGAGAAGAGAGGCGCGCAGGCCTGGTTGGTCCGGTGGCTTCGCCCCAGGCCCTGAATCGCCGCATCGGCGCGCCATCCGGGTTCGGCCAGATAATGTCGCCGACGGTCCTGGTTTTTGGCTGCAAGGTCGGCATGGTAGCTGCGGCCCGTGCCGCCGGAGTCCGAGAACACCAGGATGCGTTTGCGCCCGCTCATGAAGGCGTCGGTCTCCGCCTTGGCGGCCGAGGCCCCTCGGCGCTCCACCACCTTGCACCCGTCCCGCTTCACGACACGGCGCGAGCGGCCGGTGATCTCGGCCACCTGGTCGGGCCCAAAGGCCTCGACCACGGCGTCCAGCACGCCTTGCACGCCCGGCAGGCAGGCGAGCTTGACGACGAGCGCTTCGCGGAGCGCCAGCGCGTCCTGGCTGACCACGGGCCGGCCTTCGTTCATCAGCGGGCGGAGCTCGACGACCTTGCCGGTCGGGTCCTTGATCTCCTCCATGGTGTGGATTGGGAAGGCGTTCTTCAAGTAGTCGAGCACCTGATCCTTCGGGCTGAGGTCAATCTGTAGATTTCTCCACTCTTCGGGCGGGATTTCCGCAAGCCTCCGCTCCATCACCGCTTCGTTCGTGCTGACGATCTGCACGACGGCGGAGCGACCCTCGGCGAGGTCGGCGCGAATGGAGCGGATGAGGCTCGGGGCCTTGATCCCGGCCAACATGCCTCCGAAGAAGCGCAGCTTGGTGGCCTCGAAGGCGGAATGGGCGGCGCTGGCCGCCAGCGGCGTCTTCGGCTTGCCCTCCTCGTCATGGGCGCCGACGGCGCCCAGCGCCTGGCGCAGGTGGGCGTGGATCACTTGGTAGGCTTCGGCCCAGGCGTCCCAGATCTCGATGTCCGCCGCGGTCAGGACGTGTCCGACCGCCTCGTATTCCACGCCTTCGAAGCTCAGCGAGCGAGCGATGTAGAGGCCGAGCGCCTTCAGCTCCCGGGCGATCAGCTCCATGACGGCGACCCCGCCCTTGTCGCAGGCGGTCATGAAGTCCGCCCGAGAGTTGAAGGGCGCGTCCGGGCCGCCCCAGAGGCCGAGCCGCGATGCGTAGGCCAGGTTCTCGGGCTGGGTCGCGCCGGTCGCCGACACATAGAAGACGCGGGCGAGCGGAAGGCGGTTCTGCAGGCTGAGGCCGGCCATGCCCTGCAGGCTGGCCGTCTTCAGGCCTCGGCTGCCCTTGGCGCCGCCGGAGGCGTTGGCGAGCGCGTGGGCCTCGTCGAAAACGACCACGCCGTCGAAGTCCGAGCCCAACCAGCTGACGATCTGATCGAGGCGCGAGGCCTTGGGACCGCGCGCCGGTTGCCTGAGCGTGGCATAGGTCGTGTACAGGATGCCCTTGTCCATCGCGATGGTCTCGCCCTGCTTCCAGGAGGACTGAGGGACGATGTCGGTGGGCGATCCCCCGATGGCGCTCCAGTCCCGGCGCGCATCCTCCAGGAGCGCGTCGTTCTTGGACAACCACACGGCCCTGATCCGACCCTGAGCGATGTTGTCGGCCAGGACGCCGGCGATCTGCCTCCCCTTCCCGCAGCCGGTCCCGTCCCCGCAGAAGAACCCACGGCGGAAGCTGACCGCGCCCTCCGTCTCCTCCGCCACCAGGCTGACCTCATGGGCGGCTTGCCCGACCTTCCATGCGCCGGGCAGCATGGCGCCATGCGCCTCGCCGGCGTAGATCACCGTCTCCAGCTGCGCGTCCGAAAGGAGCCCCTTCGCGACGATCGAATCGGGGAAGACCGGGCGGTAGGTGGGCTTGGGCGGAGCCACCGAGGCCATCGCCGCCGCTTCGACCAGCGCCGAAGGGTGCGCAGGCGCGGAGGGGAGCAGAAGGCGCGCGATCTGGTAGGCCTGGTAGAGGCCGACGTCACGGCCTTCCCCGCTCCAGTCCTTTGTCTCGTATGCGATGGCGGCGCTGGAGGCGAGAAAGGCGAGTCGCCCGGCGGGCGCGGCCAAGGCGCGGGCCTTGGGCTGGAGGAAAGCCACGGGCCCCACTGTCCGGAAGG
>CAXUCS010000105.1:0-4123 GCA_964249365.1 uncultured Caulobacteraceae bacterium
GACGGGGCGCGGCGTGGGTGGGAGCAGGCCTTCGCGCTGGGCGCGCTTCCTGGCCAGCTTGCGGGCGCGGCGCACGGCCTCGGCCTTCTGGCGGGCGCGCTTCTCGGAGGGCTTCTCGTAGTGGACGTGCCGCTTCATCTCGCGGAAGGTCCCCTCCCGCTGCATCTTCTTCTTCAGCGCCTTGAGCGCCTGGTCGACGTTGTTGTCGCGGACGAAAATCTGGACGATGACCCGGCCCTCCTCTGGACCTTCCGCAGCGGCTCCGGCTCGGACGAACGGCTTAACGCGAAACGAGCCCGCGAGGAGGACCCCCGGGCTTGAGGGGCGAGGCTTAGCAGACCCACCCTGGCCTGTCCACGTCGCCCCGGCGCCCTCCGCCGCTCCCATCCGTCGTCGCGAGCGTCGGCCGGCTCGCGTCCGGATCCTCGCGTCCGGATCAATGTGGGCTCCCGGACGGCTACCGCGACGGCCCGCTGGCCCTATGTTACACCTGCTGACTTGAACCTCAGGCCCGTCCGGGTCCGCCGCCCCCTGCCCTGGTGCGGCCTGTACCCGGGCATCGGAGCGTCCGCATGACCCTGGCTCAGGCCGCCGAACTGTCGCCTACCGTCCGCAGCGCCGGCATCAAGATCCATTCGCCGGAAGACTTCGCGGGCATGCGTGCGGCCGGTCGGCTGGCGTCCGCGTGCCTGGACATGCTCACGCCCCACGTGCAGCCGGGCGTGGAGACCGGGCGGCTGGACGACCTTGCGCGCGGTTTCATCCTGGACCACGGCGCCCTGCCCGCCTGCCTCGGCTACCGCGGCTACGCCAAGACGGTGTGTATCTCGCCCAACCACGTGGTCTGCCACGGCATCCCGGGCCCTCGCGCGCTCCGCGACGGCGACATCATCAACATCGACGTCACCGCCATCCTGGACGGCTGGCACGGCGACACCAGCCGCATGTACGGCGTGGGCGCCGTGCCCGCCCGCGCGCGTCGGCTGGTGGAGGTGACGTACGAGGCGCTGGAGCGCGGGCTGGCGGCCATCCGGCCCGGCGCCACGCTCGGCGACATCGGTCACGCCATCCAGACCCATGTGGAGGCGCAGCGCTGCTCGGTGGTGCGCGACTTCTGCGGCCACGGCCTGGGGAGGGTGTTCCACGACAGCCCCAACGTGCTGCACTACGGTCGGCGCGGCGAGGGTGCGAAGCTCTCCCCCGGCATGTTCTTCACCGTGGAGCCCATGGTGAACCTCGGCCGGCCGCAGGTGAAGGTGCTGTCCGACGGCTGGACGGCGGTGACCCGCGACAAGTCGCTGTCCGCCCAGTGCGAGCACTCCGTCGGCGTGACGGAGGACGGGGTGGAGATCTTCACCCTCTCGCCCGCCGGACTGTTCCAGCCGCCGATCGGCTGAGAAGCACAACCGGAGCGCGCTTCCCTTCCAGCGCGGTTGCCCGCACCCTCCTATCCTCCGGGTCGCCAGTGGGAGTCTGGGTTGGGCGAGAAGGCGGTTCCGCAGCACGCCGGTCACCGCGAGCGGCTGCGGGAGCGGGCGGAGGCCGGCGGCCTCCACGCCCTGCCCGACTACGAGGTGCTGGAGCTCTACCTGTTCCGCACCGCGCGCATGGGCGACGTGAAGCCGAAGGCCAAGGCGCTCCTGGCCCGGTTCGGCTCGCTTGGTGGAGTGCTGTCCGCCTCACTGCCCGAGCTGACGTCCGTCTTAGGAGTTGGCGAGGTGGCGGCGCTGGACCTCAAGCTGGTGCACGAGATGGCGCTTAGGATGGGGCGGGAGCCGACGCGGCGGCGGACCGTGATCTCCTCCTGGTCGGCGCTCCTCGCCTACGTGCGGCTGGCGCTCCAGCACGAGGCGCGCGAACAGGTCCGGGTGCTCTATCTCGACCGCAAGAACCAGTTGATCCTCGACGAGGTCACCAACGAGGGCACGGTGGACCATGCCCCGGTCTATCCCCGGGAGATCGTCCGCCGCGCGCTGGAGCTCTCGGCTTCCGCGGTGATCCTGGTGCACAACCACCCGTCCGGCGATCCCACGCCCTCCAAGGCCGACGTGGAGATCACCCAGGCGGTGGTCGCGGCCGGCAAGCCGCTGGGCGTGGCGGTGCACGACCACCTGGTCGTCGGGCGCGAGGGCGTGGTCAGCTTCAAGGCTAAGGGGCTGATGTAGGCGCCGCTCAGGCCTCCGCTCGGGCGCCTTCGAGCCAGGCTTGGTACTGCGGGGTCACCAGCAGGGCCTGGGCGTAGGTGGCGGCCTCGCCCCGGTCGCCGAAGTCGGAGAGCCGCACGCCGTAGGTGTGGAAACGGGTCGCGACCGGCGTGAAGAAGGCGTCGGCGATCGACCAGGGGCCGACCAGGTAATCCCCGCCGCCGGAGAAGCGGCCGCGCAGTTCGCTCCACAGCGCCACGATGCGGCGGATGTCGTTGTGGGTCGCCTCCGAGAGCTGGTGCTCGCGCGGCTCCATAGTCAGCTCCATCGGGCACTCGCCCCGGAGCGAACCGAAGCCGGAGTGCATCTCGGCCGCGGCGGCGCGCCCGAGCGCGCGGGCCGCGACATCCTGCGGCCATAGCCCGGCTTCCGGCAGCCGCTCGGCGAGGTATTCACAGATCGCCAGCGAGTCGCCGATCAGGAGCTCGCCATCCTTCAGCAGTGGAACGAGGCCGCTGGGGGACACCTCCAGGATCGTCTCGGTGGTCGCGTGCTGACGCAGGGGCACGAGGCGTTCATCGAAGGCGACGTTGGCGTGCTTCAGCGCCAGCCAGGGCCGCATGGACCAGCTCGACCACCGCTTCGTCCCGATAACCAGTTCCACACCCATCTCCGTCCGCGGGTCCGCTCCGTGCGAAAGGCGGAAGCCGCGCCGGGCGTTCCGCGGCGACGGGGATGCTCAGCCCACGCGGTTCAGGGGATCACGCCCAGCGCCCGGGCGCTCTCCACCGTCACCTGGCCGGCGGCGAGCCGGTGTTCGACCTGGAAGCGGTGCAGCGCCTCATAGGTCTGCGGCCGGCCGAGCCCGTCGGCGGGACCCGCGTCATAGCCCTGTGCGGCGAGCGAGGACTGCATCCGGGCCATGGCCGGGCGCGACAGCGGGCCGCCGCACACCACCGGCGCATAGGCCGATCCGCCGCCCTGCACCTCCCGCTCGCTCCGCAGGGCGTATCGCGCCGGGATGCGCCGCAGCACCTCGCGGGCCGGCGAGACCAGCCGTTCGGTGGAGACCCAGCGGTACTCCGCCGGTATCCGCCGCACCGCCTCGCCGGCCGGGCGGACCAGGATGCGCCGGTCCACCTCGCGCCGCACCACCGTCCGGATCGCGACCGGCCGCCCGGGACCGACCCGCACCGGGTGCAGCACGGTGCGGTAGACGGCCGGACACCAGACCTTGCACATGACCACGCCGGTGGGCGTGACGATCGTCTGCCCCGGCTCGGGCGGGCCGGACACCAGCGGACCGGCGCGGCGCTCCCAGACGGCGTGGCCGGGGGCGACCAGCACCCGTTCGGCGACGGTCTCGTAGCGGTCGGGCCCACGCCTCAAGCGCACCGGGCCTGGCAGGCTCTCCCAGCGGCGCTCCACCCGGTACTCCGCCGCCCAGCGCAGCCGCTCGACCCGGCCGGGACGCACCAGGACCGCCCGTTGGGCCCGGCGCACCTCGGCGGGGATGCGCAGGCGCTCGATGCGTGACGGGGAGACGAGCACCTGGGTTGTGCGCACGCTTTCGGTGGGCGGCAGCAGCACCCTGCCGACGCACTCGGCCCCGGCCGCACCCGGCAGGGCGAGCCCGGCGAACAGCAGGGCGGTCAGAAGCGGCTTCATCCGTCGATCCGTCGGCCAGCGCCGAAACTTCGGCATCCCGTCGACTATGCACCGTCGCCCCGAGGCGCGCGCGCGCTCTCTCCGCACAGGCGAACGCCGGCCGGGACGCGCCCGCACGCGGCTCGCACCGCCCGGTCCAGGCTGCTACAGGCCGGCGGGCGGCCACGCCGCCACTCGCACTCCGTCAAAGCCCGCCGATGTCCGACCCGCCTCCCGACCGCCTCGCCGTCAATCCGACCAGCCCCCATTACGACGAGGGCGCGCTCGCCCGGGGCGTGACGCCCAAGGACGTCGCCCTGCACATGATCGCC
>CAXUCS010000105.1:4133-7579 GCA_964249365.1 uncultured Caulobacteraceae bacterium
GTGCGGTTCAAGGGCGTGGAGAAGACCAACATCGAGGAATACTGCGTCAGCGAGGGGTGGGTCCGCGTCGCCGTCGGCTCGACCGACCGCAAGGGCCAGCCTCTGACGCTGAAGCTGCAGGGACCGGTGGAGCCCTACTTCCGCGACGCAACCTGATGGCGGAGCGCCTCGCGCCCGGACGTCTGGCCGAGCTGGAGGCGTTCGCGGTCGAGCTCGCCCGCGCGGCGGGGGCGGCCATCCTGCCGCTGTTCCGGTCCGACCACGGGCTGGAGGACAAGGGCGCGGCGCAGGGGCTGGGGTTCGACCCGGTCACAGCGGCCGACCGTGGCGCCGAAGCGGCCATGCGCCAGGCCATCGCCGCGCGCTTCCCTGACCATGGCGTGCTGGGCGAGGAGTACGGCGAGGACCGGAGCGGGGCGGACTTCGTCTGGGTGCTCGATCCCGTAGACGGCACGCGGGGTTTCATCGCGGGCCTGCCCCTCTGGACCACGCTGATCGCGCTCCGCTGGCAGGGGCGCCCGGTCCTGGGCCTCATCGCCCAGCCTTATCTGGACGAGGTGTTCGTGGGGACCGCGGCCGGCTCGCAGCTTCTGCGCGCCGGGGACGCACGGCGGCTACAGGTCCGCTCCTGCCCGCGGCTTGAGCACGCCCTGGTCGCGACCACCGATCCCCAGGCCTATTTCAGCCCGGCGGAGCAGCCGGCGTTCCAGCGCGTGCGCGACCGCGCCCGGCTGACCCGGCTCGGCGCGGACGCCTACAGCTTCGCGCTGGTGGCGCTCGGAACGCTCGACCTCGTGGTCGAGCCCGCCGCCTGCAAGCCCTGGGACGTGGAGGCCGCCATCCCGTTGATCCAGGGTGCGGGCGGCGTGGTGGTGGACTGGCGAGGCCGGCGCGTCGGCGCGCGCGGCGGCCAAGTCGTGGCGGCTGGCGACCCGATCTGCCTGGAAGCGGTCCTGCCGCTTCTCCAGGCCGCGGCGGCCTGACCACGCCGGCCGGGCGACAGCCTTCGATGGAGGCCGTCCTTAACGGACCCGATCGAACAGCGCCTGAAGCTTGGACTGCATCTGCATGGCCGCGGTCATGTCCGATACCTTGAGACGGCCGGTCAGCACGGCCGTCATCGGGTTCAGCCGCCCTTCGCCGAGCGCTTCCAGGTCGGCGCGGCTCAGGGTCAGGGTCACGTCCGCGGGGACGTCCTCGTTGGTGACCTCGCCCTTGTCTATGCGCACCACCCCGTCGCCCTTCAGCACGAACTTGACCGTCCGGCCGAGGCCGGCATCCTCTCCCACGGCCTGGCGGAACCGGTCGGTGATCTCCTCGAGCGTGGCCACGTGCGCGATCTCCTTGCAGCCGCGCCTGTCTCGCTCGCCGCCGGAAGCCGCGCAAGCTCCCAAGGCGCGACGCCGCCGGAACCGGCCCGGGTGGCGCGAGTTTTGCTCGCCGCCTGACGCCGGGACACCTTAGGAGACGAACACCATGCTGCGCACCCTGACCCTGGGCCTTGCGACGGTGGTCGCGGTGGCGGGGGTCGCGGCCGCCCAGCGCCTGCCGCCCGCCGAGCCGCCCGGCCCTCACGCCCAGCCGCTTCCCACCGCCGACTTCATCTCCACCGCCGCCCAATCCGACCAGTTCGAGATCGAGGAAGGGCGGCTCGCCTCCGAGCGCGCACTCGACTCTCAAGTCCGCCAGGCCGGGGCCGCCATGGTCCGTGAGCACGGCCGGAGCCTGCGGGCGCTGCAGTCCGCGTCACGGCGGAGCGGCCTGCCGCCGCCCCCACCGGTCGGGCTCGACATCGGGGAGCAGCAGCAGTTCGAGGGCCTGAAGGCGACCACCGGGCCGGCGTTCGACCATGCCTATGTGGACCAGCAGGTCCGTGCGCATCTGCGCGCGCTGTCCCTGATGACCGGCTACATCCGCAACGGCCCGCCCGGCCCCCTCCATCAAGCTGCGCTGCAGGCCAGGACCGCCGTCAGCCGTCACCTCTCGACCTTCGAACGGTTGCAGGCGGAGCGGCGCTGACGACGGCGGCATCCTGCGGGGCTTGACGCTTGCAAGGCTTTCCGCACATCCCATCTCTGATCTCGAAGGCGCCTCTGGAGGGCCTTTAGGGCCGGGCGGAGCTTAGAAGGCCGTTCGGTTCGACACGAGACGCCCGTCATCCCGGCGGGCGCGACACCTTGCTCGATGAGAAGGATGTGGACATGCGCACGATCGATCTTTCCCCCCTGTACCGTTCGGTGGTCGGCTTCGACCGACTGGCCGCCCTCATGGAAGCGGCGAGCAAGGCGGACACCGCCTCCGGCTATCCGCCCTACAATATCGAGTCGACCGGCGACGACGCCTACCGCGTCGAAGTCGCAGTGGCGGGCTTCCGCCCCGACGAACTCAGCGTCGACGTAAAGGAGAACGTCCTGACCGTCGCCGGGCGCAAGGCCGCCAACAGCGACGACCAGCGGCGCTACCTCCACCGCGGGCTGGCGGAGCGGAACTTCGAGCGCCGCTTCCAGCTCGCCGACCATGTAGTGGTCACCGGCGCCGACCTGGCCGACGGCCTCCTGGCGATCTCGCTGAAGCGCGAGCTGCCGGAAAGCATGAAGCCGCGCCGCATCGAGATCGGTGGACGCGCCGCGACGGCCCCGGCCGCCGAGGCTCGGCCCGAGCTGATCGAGGGTCACGCTCAGGCCGCCTGACAGCAGGACAGGCGTTCATACGAAGGCGGCGCTGCGGCGCCGCCCCTTTTTGCTGGGCCGGGGGGACGCCGCGCCTATGCCTCAGCCTTGCGCAGCAGCAGGGCCTTGGTCAGGAAAGCCTGGTCCTGTCCCTCCATCGTCAGCCCGGCCCCGGCGAAGAGGGCCGGAAGATCGAGCGCCTGATAGCTGGCGTAATAGGGCTCGTGGAAGAAGGCCGGAAAGGCCTGCAGCAGGCGCTGGAGGTCCGGCGCATCCACCGTCTGGACCGAGTCGCCGAAGGCCAGCACGCCCCCCGGCTTCAGCACCCGCGCCAGCTCGGCCGCGACGGCGGAACGCACCTTGGGCGGCAGTTCGTGGAAGAGGTAGATGCAGCTCAGCCCATCCAGGCTCGCGTCGGCGAACGGCAGCCGCTCGGCGCTCGCCTGGATCGCGACCCTTCCGGAACGGCGGCCCGCCTCCCGTGCATAGGGGAGCGACAGGTCGAGCCCGAGCACGTTGGCCCGGGGGAAGGTCGCCTTCAGGTCGTGCAGGAAGCTGCCGGAACCGCAGGCCACGTCCGCGATGCGCAGGCCGCGCTGGTCGCGCTCGCGCCAGGCCTGCGCCAGGAGCGACAGGACGCGCCGTCGCATGGCGCCGGCCGCGCCGGAGAACAGCACCTCCACCTGGGCCTCGTAACGGCGCGCGCTTTCCTCGGTGAACCAGCCGCCGGACTGATAATGGAAGTTCTGGCGATAGTAGGTCGGGTAGGCGTTCGAT
>CAXUCS010000106.1:0-7542 GCA_964249365.1 uncultured Caulobacteraceae bacterium
CTCCACCCCCGCCACGAAGCGGCGGCAGTGCAGGTCCGGGCGCGGGTCGTAGAAGGCGCAGGCGCTGTAGCAGGCCGGGTAGCTGCACTCCGAACAGTGCTCCGCCCAGACGATCTGGCTGCGGCCGGCGAGCCGGCGGCCATCGAGGCGTTCAGAGCCCGGCGGGACGGCCGGTTGGGCGCGGACGTACTCGCCGGCGACTGTCTCTCTCACCTCAAGGACGCTCCGGAGCAATCGTCCCTCGTCCTAGCGGAGCGGCCTTAAGGCCGGGTGTAGCGGATCGGCGTGTTCAGAACGGGATGATGTGGCTGCGGCGCGAATAGGCCAGGTAGCCGACGCTGGCGCCCGCCCGCAGGCCGACCCCCGTTCTTATAGGCGCCAGCACGATGTCGTCGGCCTTCTGGTAGTTCACGCCGATGCCGGCCACGACGTAGATCGAGCCCTCCACGCCGGGGAAGCGCTGGAAGATCGCCTCCGGGTACTGCAGATTGTAGCAGAGGGTGAAGACGCGGCTGGCATTTCCGCCGGCGTCGAAGCCTATCGTGGGCCCCTGCCAGGCGATGTTTATCGGCGAGCGGCGCTTCATGTAGAGGAGACCCTTGCCGTAGCGCAGGCCGAAGACGAAGGCGCCTGACGCCTCCTCTCCCGCGATATAGCCCGTCGGCTGACCCTGATCGCGGAACACGTGCTCCACCGCGCCGGCCACCGCCTCCGTCGTCACGCCGAAGAAGTTGGAGACGTTGTGGAGGATTTCGTTCTGGGAATAGGTCTCCGCCCGACCGCCGCCGTACTGGGGCTGGGGGACGGGCTCCTCCAGCGGACGCATGGGCTGGGCCGGGCCCTCCGACGCGCAGCCGGCGAGGGCGGCGCCGATGCCCCCGACCAGGAGGTGGCGACGGTCGAGCGTCATGGGCTGCTGGCTCCGGCGTTCAGGCTTGGCTAACCCTAACCCGCCGAGACCTTAACCGGAGGTGAAGAGGCCGGGCTGGGGGACCGGCCTCGACGGTTCAGAACGGGCTGATGTGGCGCGTGCGGCTGTAGTTGAGGTAACCGACGCTGGCGTTCACACGCCCGCCAATCCCCGCCCGGATCGGAGCCAGCACGATGTTATCGGCCCGCTGGTAGTTCAGCCCGAAGCCCGCCACGAAGTAGATGGAGCCCTCCACGCCGGGGTAGCGGCGGAAGATCTCCGACGGGTCCTGCAGGGCGTAGCAGAGGGTGAAGACGCGGCTGAGGTTGCCGCCGAAGTCGAAGCCGGCGGAGGGGCCCTGCCAGTACACGTGCGTGCGGCGACGCCCCTTCATGTAGAGCTCGCCCGAGCCGTAGCGCAGCCCGACCACCACGCCGCCGGAACCCTCGTTGCCGGCGATGTAGCCGGTGGGCTCGCCCTGTTGCTGGAAGGCGCGCTCGATCACGCCGGAGATCTTCTCCGCGGCCACGCCGAAGAAGCCGGACGCGGCGTGGACGATCTCGTTCTGGTGGTAGGGGAGCGCGCCGTGGCCGACGCCGTAGCCGGGATGGCCGGTCTTGAGGTTGACCTGCGGCTCCGGCGTGGTCTGGGCGGCGGCGCGACCGGCGATCGCGGCGCCCAGGCCGGCGGCGAACAGGCTGCGGCGGTCGATGGACATGGGCCTCTCCTCAGGCGAGCGGCCCAGCTTGGCCGTCGGCGTTTCGAACCGTACGAACCCGCCTGCGCCCGAGCGGTTCCGCGCGATAGCCGCTGCGCGCCGTTATGGTAGAGCGGGCCCGATGACCGACCTCGCCCGTATCCGGAACTTCTCCATCGTGGCCCACATCGACCACGGCAAATCCACCCTGTCTGACCGCCTGATCCAGGAGACGGGCGGGCTCTCCGCGCGCGAGATGAAGGAGCAGGTGCTCGACAACATGGAGATCGAGCGCGAGCGGGGCATCACCATCAAGGCCCAGACGGTTCGGCTCGACTACCGCGCCGACGACGGCGAGACCTACGTCCTAAACCTGATGGACACCCCCGGCCACGTGGACTTCGCCTACGAGGTCTCGCGTTCGCTCGCCGCCTGCGAAGGCTCGCTCCTCGTCGTGGACGCCTCCCAGGGCGTGGAGGCGCAGACGCTCGCCAACGTCTACCAGGCGATCGAGGCCAACAACGAGATCGTCCCGGTCCTGAACAAGGCCGACCTGCCCGCCGCCGAGCCCGACCGGGTGCGCGCCCAGATCGAGGACGTGATCGGCATCGACGCCTCGGCCGCCGTGCTCTGCTCGGCCAAGACGGGGCTCGGCATCCACGACGTTCTTGAGGCGGTCGTCACCCGCCTTCCCCCGCCCAAGGGCGACGTGGACAAGCCGCTCAAAGCCTTGCTGGTCGACGCCTGGTACGACGCCTACCTCGGCGTGGTGGTGCTGGTCAGGGTTGTGGACGGGACCATGCGCCGGGGCCAGCGGGTGCGCATGATGCAGACGGGCGCGACCTACGGGATCGATCGCATCGGCGTCTTCCGCCCCAAGCCGACCGACGTGGAGACCCTCGGCCCCGGCGAGATCGGCTTCTTCACCGCCTCGATCAAGGAGGTGGCGGACGCAGCGGTCGGAGCCACCATCACCGACGAGCGCCGCCCTACGCCCGAGCCGCTGACCGGGTTCAAGGAGGTGCAGCCGGTGGTGTTCTGCGGCCTCTTCCCCACCGACGCCGCGCAGTTTGAGGACCTCAGGAACGCCATCGGACGGCTGCGCCTGAACGATGCGTCCTTCTCCTACGAGATGGAGACCTCGGCCGCGCTCGGCTTCGGCTTCCGCTGCGGGTTTTTAGGGTTGCTCCACCTGGAGATCATCCAGGAGCGGCTGAGCCGAGAGTTCAACCTCGACCTGATCGCCACCGCGCCGAGCGTGGTCTACCACATCACCCTCACCGACGGCTCGCTGATGGAGCTGCACAACCCCGCAGACATGCCCGAGCCGGTGAAGATCGCCTCGATCGCCGAGCCCTGGATCAAGGCCACCATCTTCACCCCCGACGAATACCTCGGCAGCGTGATCAAGCTCTGCCAGGACCGCCGGGGCGCGCAGCGGGAGCTGTCCTACGTCGGGGCGCGCGCCATGGTGGTCTACGACCTTCCCCTGAACGAGGTGGTGTTCGACTTCTACGACCGGCTGAAGTCCATCTCCAAGGGCTACGCCTCCTTCGACTACGCCATCGAGGCGTACCGCACCGGCGACCTCGTCAAGATGAGCGTGCTGGTCAACGCCGAACCGGTCGACGCGCTGTCGATGCTCGTCCACCGCGGCCGCGCCGAGACGCGGGGGCGCGGCATGGTGGAGAAGATGAAGGAGCTGATCCCGCCCCACATGTTCCAAATCCCGATCCAGGCGGCCATCGGCGGCAAGGTCATCGCCCGCGAGACGGTCCGCGCGCTCCGCAAGGACGTGACCGCCAAATGCTACGGCGGCGACGCCACCCGCAAGAAGAAGCTTCTGGAGAAGCAGAAGGAAGGCAAGAAGCGGATGCGCCAGTTCGGCAAGGTCGACATCCCGCAGGAGGCGTTCATCGCGGCGCTGAAGATGGACGCGGATTGAGCTGCTGACGGTCCATCCTCGGCGGCTCGCCGAAGCCATGTCGCGCAAGATGAAGGTCACCGCCGGGCGCGACGGCTTCGCCGCCTTCGGCACCACGCCCGCCGGCGCGGCCCTGATCGCCGCGGCGCCGCCGGCCATGGTCCTGACCCAGGCGCAGAAGGCGGCGGACGAGACTTATGGAAAGTCCCTGGAGCCGGAAGGCGGCCTGCCGAAGGACATGCGGCTCGAGGTGCGTGTCAGCGGCGTCCAGAAGGTCGCGAAGTGAGCGGGGCGGAGACGCCTCGGGGCAGGCGGGACCGGCCGCCGGGCCTAGCGCCCCGCGGTACGGCCTGGGGACTGGGCGCCATAACGGCCTTGACGCTTGTGTCGCCTACGGGAGCGGTGTTCAGCGCGGCGACCTGGGCTCCCCTCAATCTCGACGAGCTCATCGGGAGCACCTTCGGGTCGGTGCTCTTCAGCTTCATCGTCTTCATGCCGCTGGCGGCCGGGCTGCAGACGCGTCGGTTCTGGGCCGTATGCTGGTATTTCGCAGCTGGAACGCTCAGCCTTCTGGTCTACGTCCTAGCCGTGCTGATCGCGCTCTGCGGCCTCCTTCACCTCCGCCCGGACATCCACCCGGACCTGGCCGGGGTGGCGTGGCTTGGCCGCCTTTTCCTCGTCGCCTGCGCGCCCATGCTGCTCGCCCTTTGGCGGGGCCTGCGGCTGAACTACTGGCGGCCATGGGCCCACGCTCAGTCGTGGGAGCCCGGCGACGAGCGTAACGCCCGCTGGCCGCCTCCTTCCCGGCGCTCCGAACATCAGCGTGCCGAGGGCGGCTGACCCCGGCCGGCATGTTCATCGGCCCAGAAGACGTGGTCAGGGCCCAAGAACGGCCCGTCGTCCGATCCGTGGCATAGACCGTGTCTCACCGCGCCATGCGGCAAGGCAGGTACGCGAGCGGTGCGGCCGGGTCGTCGGCATGCGCGCGCGCCGGAGCTTCACTCCGCCGGCTGCACCTTGCCGGCCGTCGCCGACGGTGGCTCGGCGCTGTAGCTCGGGAGCATCCGGCCCAGCACGCCGTCCTTGCCCCAGATGAGGTGGAAGGCGACGCCGGCGATGTGGAACAGGATCAGCGCGTAGATCGCCCACTGGCCGTAGCTGTGCAGGTTCCCCCAGAAATCCTCCAGCCTGTCGTCGGGAGCCAGGATCTGGGGCGTGGGGATGATGTCGAACAAGACGGTGGGGTGGCGGCCATAGAGCGTCATGATCTCGCCGGTGATCGGCATCCAGAGCAGCGTGGCGAAGAACAGCCAGTAGGTGGCGTGCGCCAGCCCCCGGTCCCAGCGCGCCACCTCCGGCGGATACGGCGGCGGCTTGTCGATGAAGCGCCACACCAGCCGGAAGGCGGTCAGGAGGAGCACGAGGCCCCCCAGCGTCTTGTGCCAGTTGTAGAGGTCGCCGGCCTGGTGAAACTTCGTCCGGTCCGCGTTGGTCATCACCCAGGCGAGCGGCAGGATGGCGACCATGCAGACCGCCGTCAGCCAGTGCAGCGCCTGGTTCAGGCCGGAATAGCGGGGCTGCATGGCGGACCCTCCTTGCAGGGCGCCGCCGGGGCGGCGCGTGAGGCGGCCATCGTGCACAGCGGCGGCCGTTCGGCAAGCGGGCGGCGTCCCAGCCTCCGTAGGCGGGGCCGTCAGCGCTAGGGTTTGGCCCCCGGCCTCGCCAGCGCCGCCTCGCCCCAGCGCCGCAGGTTGGGGTAGTCGTCGGCGAAGGCGTAGCGGATCAGCCGCGCGAAGCCGAGGGTGGAGCCCGCGACGATGTCGGCGATGGTCAGCCGCTCCCCGCCGATCCAGTCGCGCCCCTCCAGCCGCCGTTCGAACAGCGGCAGCGCCCTGTCGTGTTCGGCGCGGAACTGAGCCGCGCGGTCCGCCGACTGGCCGGGCTCCACCGCCGCCAGCGCGGGGTGGCCGAAGCGCACGGCCATCATCAGGGGCAGGGCGAAGAGTTGCTCCGCGCGGCGCGTCCAGGTCTCGATCAGCGCCGTCTCCAGCGGGTCGCGCCCGAACAGGTTCGGCGCGGGGTGGAGGTGTTCGAGGTAGCGGCAGATGGCCAGCGACTCCCCGATCACCGTCCCGTCGTCCAGTTCGAGCTGGGGGACGGCCGCCACCCCCGCGCGCTGGAGGAACCCGGCCTCGCGGTGCTCGCCCCGGGCGAGGTCGACGGGCGCGAGCTCGACATCGTCCACGCCCTTTTCCGCCAGGGTCCAGAGCACCCGGCGCGCGTTGGGGACGTAGGCGTCGCTGTAGAGCTTCACGGGTGGGGCGGTCCTGGGCTCGCGACGCCGCCCGTGGTGACGCCGAACAGGGCGTCCGGCAAGGCGCCCACGATCGAGGCGGTCATGCAGGTGGCGAGAAAGCCGGCCAGGAGCGCCTTCCAGACCAGCGCGAACACCTCCTGTCGCCGCTCGGGCACGAGCACGCCGAAGCCCGACGCGGTGATGCCGACGGAGGCGAGGTTGGCGAAGCCGCAGATCGCATAGGTCAGGACCATGCGGGTGTGCGGCCCGATGACCGATGAGGGCGTGCGCCCGAGCTGGATGAAGGCGGAGAACTCGGTCAGCACCAGCTTCACGCCGAGGAGCCGCCCGGCGGCGGCGGCCTCCCGCGGGGCCGCGCCGATGCACCAGGCGAGCGGGGTGAAGAGGAGCCCCAAGACACGCTCCACCGACACCGTCTCCCCGCCCCACGCCGGCAGGCAGGCCGCCAGCAGCCGGTCCGCGAGCGACACCAGCGCCACGAAGACGATCAGGCTTGCGGCGACGTTCAGCGCCACCTGCAGCCCGTCGCCGACCCCGTGGATCACGGCATCGGTGGAGCTCTGGTAGCGGCGCGCGTCCAGGTCGACGGGTTCGGGGCGCTCCTCCCCGGGGCCGGGCGGCACCAGGATGCGGGCCAGGAGCACGCCCGCCGGCGCGGAGATCAGCGACGCGGCGAGCACGTGGGCGGCCGCGTGGGGCAGCGTACCCTTGAGCAAGGATGCATAGGCCACCATGGTGGAGCCCGACACGCACGACAGCCCCACCGCCATGAGGGTGAAGAGCTCCGAGCGGGTCAGGGCCGACAGATAGGCCCGCACGAAGATCGGCCCTTCCACCTGGCCTAGGAAGATGGTCGCCGCCGTTCCGAGCGCAGGCGCGCCGCGCAGGCCGAGCGTCCTCTGGAACACGAAGCCGAAGCCCTGGGTCAGCCAGCGCAGCACGCCCCAGTGCCAGAGGAGCGCTGCGAGCGCGCAGATCACCAGGATGACGGGGATGACCCGGAAGCCGAGCAGGTAGAGCGGCTGGGCGTCCGCCACCGCGAAGGGCTGGGGCCCGCCGGCAAGGTAGCCGAACACGAACGCCGTCCCTGCCTGGGTCGAGCCGGCGAGCGCGTCCACCCCCGCGCCCACGCCCTGCAGCAGCATCTGCGCCGGGGGTAGGCCGAAGAGGAGGAGGACGAGGCCGAGCTGCACGCCGAGCGCGCCCACCGCCAGCCGCACGGGAAAGCGCCGTCGGTCCTCCGACAGGGCCCAGCAGAGGCCGGTGGTCGCGACCAGCCCGACCAGGCTCTGCGCATTGTGCCAGCCGTACATGCCGCCCCCGCGCGCCCCTGCCCTCTTGCTGCATGGCCCGCCGGGGCGGGCAAGGGCGAGGGCGCCGCAGCGGAAGATCAGGCGGCGAACAGCTCCTGCAACGCGCAGACGATGTGGTAGAAGGAGCTGGCGGGGGCAGGCTCCTCGATCCAGCTCCCGTCCGGCCGCAGTCGGTCGCGCCACAGGCCCCGCGGCTCCACGTCCAGGTAGAGCCGGAGGCCCGCGCAGGCGTCGGCGACCTCCGCCTCGCCAGCGTCAAGCGCCAGCGCCGCCTTGATCCGCTCGGTCTGGGGCCACAGCCGGGCGGTGAGGTCGGTGGCGGCGAGCCTGTCGTCCAGCCCGTTGAACGCCACGCCGCGCCCTTCGTCCACGCCCTGGCGG
>CAXUCS010000107.1:0-7524 GCA_964249365.1 uncultured Caulobacteraceae bacterium
GCTCCAGCGCCAGCTCGCCCGGCTCGAACGGCGGCTCGCCTTCGTCGAGGTCGCCGATGGCGCGCAGTTGCGGCAGCAACACTGCGCGCCCGGCCGCGGCGTCCACGAAGGCGTCGGCCAGCTCGCGGGCGGCGCGTCGGGTGGGGGTGAAGACCACGGCCTCAGCCAAGGCCTCGGGGCCGAGCGGAGCGAAGGCGTGGTCCAGCGCCCAGGCGAGGTCGTGGAGGAAGGGACGGTGCGCAGGGATGGAGAACCACCGCGGAGCGTCGCGGTGGAACAGGACCTCGTAGGCGGCGCTCATCTCCCCTCGTGTCCTAGTGGAAGCCGAGGGACCGCGCCATGCCCGCCGGCTACGTCACGGGCGGACGCACCTCAACGCTGCATCCGCATGACCGCGCCCATGGGCGGCATGTTGTGGTTCAGGTGATCCATGATCCACAGCGAGCCGAACACCACCAGGCACACGATCAGCACGCCGAACGCCAGCGCCAGGATGTTGTTGGTGTTGTCGGGCGAGGAGGTCAGGTGGAGGAAGAAGACGAGGTGCACGCCCATCTGCGCTACCGCGAGCGTGGTGAGCAGCATCGGGATGGCCGGACCATAGACGAGGTGCGTCTGCGCCGCCCAGAAGGAGGCGGCGGTGAGCCCGGTGGCCATGACCAGGCCGAAGAGATAGCCGCGGACCCCCTTGGAGACGCCGCTGTCGGGGCCATGCTCGTCGCCGGGCGCCAGGTCGCGTCCGAGGTGGGACTCGGGGCCGGCCTCGCCCAGGCTTTCGGCGATGCTCATTGGGTGTGTCCCACGAGATAGACCAGGCTGAAGATGCCGATCCAGACGATGTCCAGCGCGTGCCAGAACAGGGAGAAGCAGAGGAAGCGCCGTTGCTGGCTGTCGTTGAAGCCCTTGGCGAACACCTGGGCCATGGTGGTGCCGAGCCACAGCAGGCCGCCGGTGATGTGCAGCCCGTGGCAGCCGACCAGCGCGAAGAAGGAGGACAGGAAGGCGCTCCGCTGCGGGCCGTTCCCATCGTGGATCAGCTGCGCGAACTCCTTCAGCTCCAGGAGGAGGAAGACGAGGCCGAATAGCCCGGTGACCAGGAGCGAGACCTGCGCCCAGAGCTGGCTCTTCGCCTCGAAAGCAAGGCTCGCCATGCCGCAGGCGAAGGAGGAGAGCAGGAGCGCGCTCGTCTCCAACGCAACATTGTTCAAGTCGAACAGCTGACGGCCGGTCGGGCCTGCGTCCACGGCGGTGGACAGGACCGCGTAGCTGGCGAAGAAGGCCGAAAACATGATGAAGTCGGACAGCAGGAAGATCCAGAAGCCGTAGCCGACCACGATCCGCTTGGAGGCGGGCCCGGCTTCCCCATGCCCCTCGGCCAAACCATGAGCCCCATGGCCGTGGTTGGCGTGACCCAGGCGCGCGGGGTCGTGGCCGCTCCTGCTGGTGACGGCGGCGTCGCTCAAACGCGTACGCCTTGGAGCGCATCGTTCTGCTGCAGCGCCTTCTGGCGCGCCGCCCGATTCGCGCGGTCGATGCGCGCGACCTCCTCCGCCGGGATCTCCTCCTCGCTGACATCGCGCCAGGCGAAGACCACGAAGCTTGCGTAGGCGCCGACCAGCCCGAGCCCGGCCATCCACCAGATGTGCCAGATCAGGGCGAAGCCGATCACCACGGCGAAGAAGGCGGTGGCGAAGCCGACAGGGCTGTTCGTCGGCATCTCGATGGCCTCGTAGTGCGGCTCCTCACGCAACGTCAGGGTCTCGCGAGCCTTCTCCTTGATCCCCCAATAGGCCTCTTCGCCATGCACCTGCGGCAGGACGGCGAAGTTGAAGGCGGGCGGGGGCGAGGCGGTCGCCCACTCCAGCGAGCGGCCGTCCCAGTTGTCCCCGCTCGGGCGGCGGCGCTGGTCGCGGGTGCGGATGGAGACCACCAGCTGAACGATCTGGCAGACGATGCCGCAGAGGACGAGGCCGGCGCCGACACCGGCCACCTCCACCCAGGGATGCCAGGCGGCCACGTCGTAGTGCTGCATCCTGCGCGTCATCCCCATCAGGCCGAGCACATAGAGCGGCATGAAGGCGACGTAGAAGCCGACCACCCAGAACCAGAAGGCCGCCTTGCCCCACCCTTCGTCGAGCTGGAAGCCGAACGCCTTGGGGAACCAGTACGCGTAGCCGGCGAAGGAGCCGAACAGCACGGCCGGGATCACGATGTTGTGGAAGTGCGCCACCAGGAACAGGCTGTTGTGCAGGACGAAGTCGGCGGGCGGCACGGCCAGCAGCACGCCCGTCATGCCGCCGATCACGAAGCTGCACATGAAGGCCACCGACCACATCATCGGCGTCGTCATGCGGATGCGCCCGCCATACATGGTGAAGAGCCAGTTGAAGATCTTCACCCCCGTCGGGACGGCGATGATCATGGTGGTGATGCCGAAGAAGCCGTTGACGTCGGCCCCGGCCCCCATGGTGAAGAAGTGGTGCAGCCAGACCATGAAGGACAGGAGGCAGATCGCCATGGTCGCGATGATCATGGAGCGATAGCCGAACAGGGGCTTGCCGGAGAAGGTCGAGACCACCTCGGAGAAGATGCCGAACACCGGCAGGACCAGGATGTAGACCTCCGGATGCCCCCAGGCCCAGATCAGGTTCATGAACATCATGACGTTGCCGCCGCCATCCACCGTGAAGAAGTGGAAGCCGAGGTAGCGGTCCAGGATCAGCATGGCCAAGGTGGCGGTCAGGATCGGGAAGGCCGCCACGATCAGCAGGTTGGCGGCCAGCGAGGTCCAGCAGAACATGGGCATGCGGGTGTAGCTCATACCCGGCGCCCGCATCTTCAGGATGGTGGTGACGAGGTTGACCCCGCTCAGGAGCGTGCCGATACCGGCAATCTCCAGCGCCCAGAGATAGTAGTCCACGCCGACGCCCGGTGAATAGCGGAGCTCCGACAGCGGCGGATAGGGCAGCCAGCCGGTGCGGGCGAACTCGCCGATGACCAGGCTCATGTTGACCAGGAGCGCGCCCGAGCAGGTCAGCCAGAAGCTGACGTTGTTCAGCGTCGGGAAGGCCACGTCGCGGATGCCGAGTTGCAGCGGCACGGCGAAGTTCATCAGGCCGACGATGAACGGCATGGAGACGAAGAAGATCATGATGGTGCCGTGGGCGGAGAAGACCTGGTCGTAATGCTCGGGCGGCAGGTAGCCGCCGGAGTGGAAGGCCAGCGACTGCTGGGAGCGCATCAGGATGGCGTCGGAGAAGCCGCGGAGCAGCATGATGAGCGCCAGGATGCAGTACATGACCCCGATCCGCTTATGGTCGACCGAGGTGATCCACTCCTTCCACAGGTAGGGAACCCAGCCCTTCAATGTGATCAGCCCCAGCACGACCGCCATCATCAAGGCGATGACCACGCCGGTGAAGAGCGGGATCGGCTGATCCCACGGCAGGGCGTTCCAGGTCAGCTTGCCGAACATGAGACTCACTTGCCTCCCTTGGGAGAAACGGACGCCGGCTGGCCGGCGGGGCCTGGACCCGGGCCGGGTCCGGGCGGCAGCACCTCGCTCACGACCTCCTGGAACAGGTTCGGCGCGGCGGCGCGGTAGGTAAACGGGACGACGTCCTGGCTCTGCTTGGACAGTTGGCGATAGCCCGCCTCGTCCAGCACCGGCCCGGCGGTCTTGGCCTTGCGGACCCAGTTGTCGAAGCCTGCCCGCGGCATGGCGTCGACGTAGAAGTGCATGCCGGAGAAGCCGTCGCCGCTGTAGTGGCTGGACTGGCCCCAGTAGCGACCCGGGTGGTCGGCCTGGAGGTTCAGGTTATCGGCCATCCCGGTCATGGTGTAGATCATACTGCCGAGCTGGGGGACGAAGAAGGTGTTCATGACGCTGGCGGAGGTGAGCTGGAAGTGCACGGGCACGCCGGCAGGGATCGCGAGGGTGTTGACGCTGGCGATCTGCTGCTCGGGGTAGATGAACAGCCACTTCCAGTCGAGCGACACCACCTGCACCTCCAGGGGCTTGACCTTGGAGTTGAGCGGCTGCGCGGGGTCCAGGTCGTGCGACCCAATCCAGGCGATCCCGCCGAGGAACATGATGGTCAGGATCGGGATGGACCAGACCACCAGCTCCAGCCGGCCGGAGAAGGCCCAGCCCGGCAGGTAGCGCGCCCGGGTGTTGGACGCGCGATACCACCAGGCGAAGCCCAGGGTGGCGAGGATGGTCGGCACGATGATCGCCAGCATGATCGCCAGCGAGTCGAAGAGGATCACGTTCTCCGAGCGCGCCACCGGCCCTTGCGGGTCGAGCACGCCGGAAGAGCAGCCGCCGAGCCCCGCCGCCATGACGGCCGCCGCACACGCGCCGACGACGCGCCATGCCACGCCCCGAGCACGCCTTTGACCCTGATGCACGTCCGTGGACCTCACGCATCCATTGCCGCAGGCGCGTTTGCCGCACCGCAGCGATGGAGTAGCACAGGGCCGGGCGCCTGTACCTCCCCTTTACGTCAACCACCGGTTTTTCGGGGCAAGCTAGATGACCTTGGCCGTTCGACCGAGGTCAGCGACCGGTCTGACGCGCACCGCAGACCGTCAGGGCTGCAGGACGCTAGGTTTTCCGGCCGGCTACAGTGGCGCTTGAGATCGCACCCGTGCAGCTTACCTTCCTTATAAGTTCCAGCTCCTTGGGAATGCGGCTCGAGGTTTGGCGTTTACATGCCGCCACCGTTCGTCTGCGCTCGTCAGGGAATGAGTCGCTTCACGATCAGCTCGGCGGCCTCGTCGGCCGTCACGGCGGTGGTGTCGACCCTCAGCTCCGGGCTTTCGGGCGGCTCGTAGGGGCTGTCCACGCCGGTGAAGTTCTTGAGCTGGCCCGCGCGGGCCTTGGCGTAGAGGCCCTTCACGTCGCGCAGCTCCGCCTCCGCCAGCGGGGTGTCGACGTGGACCTCCAGGAACTCGCCGGGGGCCAGCATGGCGCGCACCATCTCCCGCTCCGCCCGGAACGGCGAGATGAAGGCGGTGACCACGATGAGTCCCGCGTCGGCCATGAGCTTCGCGACCTCGCCGACGCGCCGGATGTTCTCCACCCGGTCCGCCTCGGTGAAGCCGAGGTCCTTGTTCAGCCCGTGGCGCACGTTGTCGCCGTCGAGGAGGAAGGTGTGGCGGTTCATCCGCGCCAGCTTCTTCTCCACCAGGTTGGCGATGGTGGACTTGCCCGCGCCCGACAGCCCCGTCAGCCAGACCACGGCCGGACGCTGGTTCTTCAGCGCGGCGTGGTGGTCGCGCCCGATGTCGACGGCCTGCCAGTGGACGTTCTGGCTGCGCCGCAGCGCGAAGTGCAGGAGGCCCGCGGCGACGGTGGCGTTGCTGATCTTGTCGACCAGGACGAAGCCGCCGAGGTCGCGGCTCTTCTCATAGGGCTCGAACACGAGCGGCCGGTCGGTGGAGAGGTTGACCACGCCGATGGCGTTCAGCTCCAGCGTCTTGGCGGCCAGATGCTCCAGGGTGTTGACGTTCACCTGGTGCTTGGGCGCCTGCACGGTGACCGACACGGTTTGAGTGGCGAGCTTCAGGAAGTAGGCGCGACCGGGAAGGAGCGGCTCCTCGCCCATCCAGACCAGGGTGGCCTCGAACTGGTCGGCGACCTCCGGCGGGTCGGCGGCGGCGGCGATCACGTCGCCGCGCGAACAGTCCACCTCGTCGCGGAGCGTCAGGGTGACGGACTGGCCGGCCACCGCCTCCGCCAGTTCGCCCTCGAAGGTCACGATGCTCTTCACCACCGAGGTGCGGCCGGAGGGCGCGATCCTGACCGCGTCGCTGACCCGTACGCGCCCGGACGCGATCAGGCCGGAGAAGCCGCGGAAGTCGAGGTTGGGGCGGTTCACCCACTGCACCGGCATGCGGAAGGGCCGCTGCTGGTCGGACGTCCCGTCCAGCGCCACCGTCTCCAGGTGCTCGATCAGGCTCGGGCCCGCGTACCAGGGCATGCTGGCCGAGCGCGTCGCGACGTTGTCGCCCTTGAAGCCGGAGATCGGCAGGGCCGTGACCCGCTCGATCCCGATGGACCGGGCGAAAGCCATGTAGTCGGCCACGATCTCGTCGTAGCGGGCCTGGTCGTATCCGACGAGATCCATCTTGTTCACCGCCAGCACCAGGTTCCTGATGCCGAGCAGGTGGACGAGGTAGCTGTGGCGGCGCGTCTGGGTCAGCACGCCCTTTCGCGCGTCCACCAGGATCACCGCCAACTCCGCGGTGGAGGCGCCGGTGACCATGTTGCGCGTGTACTGCTCATGGCCGGGGGTGTCGGCGACGATGAACTTGCGCGTCTCGGTGGCGAAGAAGCGGTAGGCCACGTCGATGGTGATGCCCTGTTCGCGCTCGGCCGCCAGTCCGTCGACGAGCAGCGCGAAATCGATCTCGCCGCCCTGGGTGCCCACGCGCCGCGAGTCCGCCGCCAACGCGTCGAGCTGATCCTCGAAGATCATCTTGGAGTCGTAGAGGAGCCGCCCGATCAGGGTCGACTTGCCGTCGTCCACCGAGCCGCAGGTGATGAAGCGGAGCAGGGACTTGTGCTGGTGGCGGTCGAGGTAGGCGTCGATGTCCTGCGCGACCAGCGCATCGACCTCGTAGACCGGGCGCGAAATGTCGAGGCTGGCGTCCTCGGCCATCAGAAATAGCCCTCCTGCTTCTTCTTCTCCATGGAGGCGGCACCCGCGTCGCGGTCGATGGCGCGGCCCTGGCGCTCGCTGGTGGTGGTGAGCAGCGTCTCCTGGATCACCTGCGACAGGGTGGAGGCGGTGGACTCCACCGCGCCGGTCAGCGGATAGCAGCCGAGCGTGCGGAAGCGGATCGAGCGCTCCACCGGCGTCTCGCCGGGACGGAGCCGGAAGCGCTCGTCGTCTACCATGAGAAGGAGGCCGTCGCGCTCCACCGTCGGCCGCGGCGCGGCGAAATAAAGGGGGACGATCGGGATCTCCTCCAGCTGGATGTACTGCCAGACGTCGAGCTCGGTCCAGTTGGAGATCGGGAAGACCCGGATCGACTCGCCCCTGTTCTTGCGGGCGTTGTAGAGCCGCCAGAGCTCGGGGCGCTGCGCCTTGGGGTCCCAGCGGTGGCTGGCGGAGCGGAAGGAAAAGATGCGCTCCTTGGCGCGGGCCTTCTCCTCGTCGCGCCGCGCGCCCCCGAAGGCGGCGTCGAAGCCGTGGAGGTCCAGCGCCTGCTTCAGCCCCTCGGTCTTCCACATGTCGGTATGGAGCGCGCCGTGGGCGAAGGGGTTGATGCCCCTGGCCTTGGCCTCGGGGTTCTGGTGAACCAGAAGCTCCATGCCGGCGTCCCGGGCGGCCCGGTCGCGCAGCGCGTACATGGCCTGGAACTTCCAGGTGGTGTCGACGTGTAGGAGCGGGAACGGCGGGGGCGAGGGGTGGAAGGCCTTGCGCGCCAGGTGCAGCATGACCGCGCTGTCCTTGCCGACCGAGTAGAGCATCACCGACCGCTCGGCCTCCGCCACCACCTCCCGCAGGATGTGGA
>CAXUCS010000108.1:0-3903 GCA_964249365.1 uncultured Caulobacteraceae bacterium
GGCCAGCCCCTGCAGCGGCGCCCGCGCCGCTGCAGGGGCAGGCCGCCGTCCTGTTCCGCCCCATGGGCGCGGACGGCGTCTACGCCCGCACAGGCGCCTATGAGACGGTGGTGGAGGCGCTCTCCGCCCTCGTCACCCGCCACCGTGCGCCCGAGTGCGAGGTGTTCCGCTTTCCGCCGGTGATGAGCCGCGCGGTGCTGGAGCGCTCCGGCTACCTCAAGAGCTTTCCCAACCTTCTCGGCTGCGTCTGCTGCATGGAAGGGAGCGAGGCGGCGGTCCGCGGCGCGGTGGGCCGCTTCCAGGAAGGCGGGAGCTACACCGACCAGCTCGGCCTCGCCGACCTCGTGCTGACCCCGGCGAGCTGCTACCCCATCTACCCGATCGCCGCGGAGCGCGGGCGGCTGCCGCCCGGCGGCCTCCTGTTCGACGTGGGCTGCGACTGCTTCCGGCGTGAGCCGTCGCAGGATCTGGACCGGCTGCAGTCCTTCCGTATGCGCGAGTATGTCCGCATCGGCTCGGCCGAGGAGATCGCCGCCTTCCGGGAGGACTGGATCGCCACGGCGCGCGGCATCGCCGAGGTGCTCGCCCTGCCGTGCCTGGTGGAGGTCGCCAACGACCCCTTCTTCGGCCGCGGCGGCCAGCTGATGGCGCTGAGCCAGCGCCAGCGGTCGCTGAAGTTCGAGCTCCTCGTGCCGGTGGTCTCGGCGGAGCGGCCCACCGCCTGCATGAGCTTCAACTACCACCAGGACCACTTCGGCCAGACCTGGGGCATCGAACAGGCCGACGGCGCCCCCGCCCACACCGGCTGCGTCGCCTTCGGCATGGATCGCCTGGCGGTGGCGCTCTTCGCCACCCACGGCGAGAGGACCGCGGACTGGCCGGCGGCGGTGCGGGAGGCGCTCCGGATGGAGTGAGCGGGGCGCAGGTCCGGGGCACGCCTTCGCTGCTGACCTGAGAAGCCTCAGTCCGCAGGAGCCAAAGGCCTAGCCATAAAGTGGACCTTCTGAGTGCGGGCGATGGGTGGCGAACTACCGTTCAGCGTTGGTCCGGGAACATGTCGGGGTAGCCGTACAAACCAGAAGCAAGCTCTACCGGTGCGCCTCGGAAGCGCGTCCTATGCGCCTTCAACGTCATGAGCTGAGCTAGGGTTGGCTGAAAGAAGAAACCGACCTGACTGTCTGCGATCTGACATCCGGGCCATACTCTCCCGCAATCGACCGCGTACAAGTTGTTTCCCAACCTGATGATATGAGAGGTCTTGTAGCTTCTGAGGTGAATGTCGAAGTCATTAGCGAGATCGAGACGAGTTTGAGGTTTGTCGCAAGCTTTCGTCAGCTCATCCCCAAAATGGGTCCGGAACATGCGACAGCCTTCGGGCACAGCGAGAGCCGGAGCTGCGAACCTGCGTTCAGGCCGTGAATACGGGTCGTGAGGTGGTGTCATGATCTCATGCGCTATGAGCGCGATAAACGTCAGCAGCGCCGCGATGAACATGACGAGGCGAACCACCGTATCCTCACGATCTATAACGCAGCCCTTGGGGCTCTCCTCTTCAAGCCTTAAGGCCTTCCCCCTTAAAGGCCGCTTAGGGTCGATCTTTCGCATCGGCTCTCTTCCGGCAAGCGGACCAGCCGTCGAACCTGGGGCTGACGGTAAGGCGCTCTCCTTCCTTGGCGTAGCCCTGTGTTCGATCCGCCGGAGGCGGTCGAACCTTCTCACCACGGGACGCCCTGCATCCCGACGGCCTCCGCTCAGCCGTCGCGCGGAGCGGCGGTCAAGGGCGAAGAGCGGAGCGGCCCTCGACGGGCGCGAGCGCGGCGGCCCTGAGCAGAGGGCGCAGGGGAACGGAGCGGCGAGGCGTCATCTCGCCGGGCGGGGCGGCGCTGGGCGACCACCCCTGCCACGGCGGCTCCGATCGAAGGTGTGGCGGGACGAAACGACTGCGACAAGGCGGGAGGCCAGAGGCGCCCAAGTGCACTCCCGATAAAGCGCAAGCATGAGAGCCCGATCATTGCGTAGATCGTCTCGGGGGTTCATCACCCAGAGTTCGCCCAGGACCTCGCAGCGGCGGAGGAAAACCCCCGCGCAGGTCCCGCCCCGGCGGGGGCGTCAGTAGGCGTACCCGATCTTTCTCATGCGTGCGTCCCAACGCGGGGGCGCCTCCAGCCCCGCACGACGCCGCCCACAGGACGTGGGCGGCTATACGCGCTTCAGCTGGCCTACGTCGCGGACGGCGCCGCGGGCGGCGCATGGATGGGACGCGGCGAAGCCTTCCAGCGCGCGTAAACGGACGGGGCGAAGGTGGAGGAACAAGGCTGGAACGAAGCCGGACCGAATCGCTGACCCGGCCGGCCTTCGCCCTCTGTTCACCGCTAAGGCTAGCGGCGCCGCGCCGCCCAAGCACAAGCGGGCGTCAGACCTGCGGGACCTGCATGCCGCGCTGCACGGCGGGGCGGGCGGCGATGTTGGACATCCAGCGGTCGATGTTGGGGGTGGGGCCGAGCGCCTCGGCGTTCTTCTGACGGTAGCTGTCGAAGATCGCCGCCGTCCAGGTGTAGGTGGAGATGTCGGCGATCGAGTAGTCGCCGGCGAGGTAGGCGCCCTCGCCGAGCCGCCGCTCGAGGACGCCCAGCAGCCGCTTGACCTCTACGGTGAAGCGCTCGATGGCGGCGGGCACGGGCTCCTTCGCGCGGTTGGCGAAGTAGTTCCACTGGCCGAACATCGGCCCGGCGCCGCTGACCGACCAGGCCAGCCACTCCTGCGTCTCCACTCGGCGCGCGCCCTGGGTGGGAAGGAGCCGGCCGGCCTTCTCCGCCAGATAGGTCAGGATAGCGGCGGTCTCGAACACGGTCCGGCGGCCGTCCACGCCCTCCTCGTCCACGATGGCGGGGATCTTGTTGTTGGGGCTGATGGCGAGGAAGGCGGGGGCGAACTGCTCGTCCTTGCCGATGTTCACCGGAAGGGCCGCATAGGGCAGTCCCAGTTCCTCCAGCATGACGGAGGCCTTACGCCCGTTCGGCGTGGTCCAGGTATAGAGGGTGATCATCTCAGGGGCGCTCATAGGTCCCGACCAGGAGGCCGCGCGCGATTACGTGGCCTTTCATGGCCTGGGCGACCTGGGTGCGGATCGGCTTGCCGCTGAGCTGGGGGGCATGATCCAGCGCGAAGACCTGGAAGCAGTAGCGGTGGGGCCCGTGGCCGGGCGGCGGGTCGGGCGGCAGGTACGCCGCGCCGAGGAAGCTGTTCCTGCCGAGCGAGACCGCTTCGCCGGGGGAGCCGGGGCTCTTCAGCGCCCCCTCCGCAAAGGCGCCGTCCTCGCCCTTCAGCGCCCAGGCGAGGGTGTGGACGAGCGGCGCGGGCGCGGGCGCGTCCGGATCCTCCACCACCACCACCACGCCCTGCGCCCCTGCCGGCACGCCGCTCCAGGCGAGCGGCGGGGACAGCTTCTCGCCGTCGGCGGTGAAGCGGACCGGGATGGCTCGGCCGTCGTCGAAGGCCGCGCTCGTCACCTGCAGCGTGGCGGGAGCCTGCTCCGCCCAGTCCTGGTGGTAGAGGATGGCTGACAGGTCCTTGGGCGTCCCCCTCAGCGCCTCGCCGACGGCGTGGGGCAGCTTCTCCAGCATCGGGTCTCGTCCGTTCAGCTCGCACGGCGAACGCGGGGCCGTGGCGGCGGGTTGCCCCCTTCCCGCGGAAAGGGGGCGCTGAGAAAGGGCGAGCCACGTACGCCGTAGCGCCAGGGCTGCTCCGCCGCCTTGCTGACGCCGATGCGCGGCCCCGCGACGACCTCCGGCGGAAAAAGGGCCGCCGCCATGCGCAAGGGCGGCGCACCGAGCGGGGCGGCGTCCAGCTCGCCGGTGACGCCGAGCGCCTTGATGCGATCCGCCGTCAGCGGCACGCCCGCGG
>CAXUCS010000108.1:3913-7465 GCA_964249365.1 uncultured Caulobacteraceae bacterium
CTTGCCCGGCCCCGAGCAGAGCTGGCGGACCGGCTCCACCCCGCGCCGCGTCCGCATCGCCCCGATCCCCTCCAGCGGCTCCAGCGCCCGGATCAGCACGGCGCTGCCCGGCCCCTCGCCCGCCACCAGGTTCATGCACCAGTGCAGGCCGTAGGAGCGGTAGATGTAGAGCCGCCCGACGGGGCCGAACATGGCCGCGTTGCGCGGCGTCGGCCCCCTGTGGCTGTGGGAGGCGGCATCCTCATGGTGGTAGGCTTCCGTCTCCACGATCGACCCGCCGACCCCGTCGACCCACAGACCCACGCCCAGCAGCGCGCGGGCGACGGTCCAGACGTCCCGGGCGAAGAAGCCGGGCGCGAGCGGCCCGGCGGCGGCGACGCTCAGACCAGCCAGCTCCGGGGCGCGCCGTAGGGCCGATTGTCGAGCGCCGCGAGGAGGCCCAGCACACAGCGCGCCCCGTACCAGACGATCGCCAGCACCCAGACCAGCTTGGCGGCCAGCAACAGCGGGATGCCGATCAGGATGAAGCTCAGCGGCAGACCCACGATGAACAGGGCCCAGCCGATCATACTGAATAGCAGACCCTTCCAGAAGGTCCTGGCGAGCAAGACGTAGTGGCTACGGGCGATGTTGCTCGCCTCCCCACGCAACACATAGGTCATGACCAGTCCGACCAGGGTGGTGAGCCCGGCGGTGAGGAAGCCGGCCAGGTAGAGACTGTAGACCACGATCACCGTGGCCTTGTCCGACGCCGGCGCCATCGCATAGCCGGCGCCCGCCGGACGGTAGAGAGGATCAGTCATCAGCGTCGAGCCCCTTCGTCTGCCGGTGAAGATGGCCTGCGCCCACGACCGACGCCATCCCCGGGAGGGTTAAGTTTGCGACATCTTCAAACCCGCGCCCCAGAAGCCTACGATCGACTTCACCTCCGCCAGCACCGGCTCGGAGGCCGCCTGCGCGCGCTCGGCGCCGGCGGCGAGGATGCGGTCGATCTCGGCGGGGTCGGCGAGGAAGCGGCGCATGGCGTCGCCCACGGGCGTCATGGCGGCGACCACCACCTCCGCCAGCGCGGGCTTGAAGACGCCGAAGCCCTGGCCGGCGAAGCGCGCGAGCACCTGCGCCTTCGTCTCGCCGGAGAGCGCCGCATAGATGCTGACGAGGTTGTCCGCCTCCCGCCGCCCCGCCAGCTTGTCCAGGGTCTCGGGCAGGAGGGCGGGGTCGGTGGTGGCGCGCTTGATCTTGCGGGTGATCTCGTCGGCGGTGTCGGTGAGGTTGATCCGGCTCTGGTCCGACGGGTCGGACTTCGACATCTTGGCCGAGCCGTCGCGGAGCGACATGACGCGCGCGCCCGGGCCCTGGATCAGCGGCTCGGGCAAGGGAAAGAAGCCGGGCGCGGCGAAGTCGGTGTTGAACTTCTGGGCGATGTCGCGCGTCAGCTCCAGGTGCTGCTTCTGGTCCTCGCCCACGGGAACGTGGGTGGCGCGGTAGATCAGGATGTCGGCGGCCTGGAGCACGGGATAGGCGTAGAGGCCGACCGACGCCCCCTCCTTGTCGCGGCCGGCCTTGTCCTTGAACTGGGTCATGCGGTCGAGCCAGCCGACCCGCGCCACGCAGTCCAGGATCCAGGCGAGCTCCGCATGGGCCCGCACCGCCGACTGGGGGAAGAGGGTCGCGCGGGCCGGGTCGAGGCCGGCGGCGAGGTAGGCGGCGGCGATCTCGCGGGTCTGGTCGGCTAGCCGCGCGGGGTCCTGCCACTGGGTGATGGCGTGGAGGTCGGCGACGAACAGGAAGCAGTCGTGCTCCTCCTGCAGCGCCACGAACTTCTTCAGGGCGCCGAGGTAGTTGCCGAGGTGCAGAGCGCCCGACGGCTGCACGCCGGAAAGAACGCGGGCGGGATAGGGGGCGGCGTCGGTCATCGCGACCTCCCCTAGCCGCACGGCCGCCGGACGCAAGCCTTCCGCTCCCCCTGCGGGCGAGGGCGTCAGGCGCGGCGGGGCGAACGGCGGAGCGCGGCGCGCAGGTCGGCGGGGGTGAGCGCCTTGAAGGCGAGGAGCAGGAGGAGGTAGGCGCCGGCCCCGAGCGCCACGACGACCACGACGGCGATCTCCTTCCTGAACAGCCAGTGCTGGTAGTGGGGGCGCAGCCACGACAGTGCGGCCATGAGCCCGCCCATCACCACGCTGGCCCCGAACAGCTTCCTGATCCGCAGGATCAAGGGCCAGCTCGGGACGTAGTCGCCGCTCCGCTGCAGGGTCGCGGCCATCAGGGCGACGTTGATCCAGGCCGCCGCCGCGGTCGCCGCCGCGATCCCGGCGAAGCCCACGGTCGCATAGAGCGCCAGGCCCGCCACGATGTTCACCGCCACCGCCGTCATGGCGAACCGCATCGGCGTTCGGGTGTCGCCGCGGGCGAAGAAGGCGCGGGTGAAGAGCTGCTGCAGCACGAAGGCCGGGGTGCCGAGGCCGTACAGCAGGAGCGCATGGGCGGTCTGGGTCGCGTCGTAGATGTGGAACTCGCCCCGGGTGAAGAGCCCGTCGATCAGGAAGAAGGGCATGGCGACCAGCGCCGCCGACGCGGGAAGGGTCAGCGCCAGCGAGAAGCCGATCGCCTCGTCCATGGCCGCGTCCGCCCCGTCCTGGTCGCGGGCCTGAACCGCCTGGGAAAGCCGCGGCAGGAGCGCCACGCCCATGGCCACGCCCACCAGCCCCATGGGGAGCTGGTAAAGCCGGTCCGCCACCGCCAGCCAGGACTTGGCCCCGTTCACCTGGCTGACCAGCGCGGCGGAGATGAAGAGGTTGATCTGGGTGGCGCTGGCGGCCGCCGCGCCCGGCACCGCCTTGCCGATCAGGGCCTTGATCTCGGGCGTCAGGCGCGGCCAGGACCAGTGCACCGCCGCCCCGGACTTCCTGACCCCCCAGGTCAGGAGCGCGACCTGGGCGACGCCCGAGAACAGCACGCCGAAGGAGGCGGCGGTGGCGGCCTGGCGCGCGCCGTGGGCCGGCAGGACGGCGATCAGCATGCCCGCGTTCAGAAGCGTCGGCGCCAGCGCATACAGGACGAACTTGCCCCGGGCGGTCAGGACGCCCGACAGATGGGCGTAGATGGCCATGCAGGGCAGGTAGGGCATGGCGATCTGGGTCAGGAGGACCGCCAGCTTGAACTTCTCCGGCGTCTTGGCGAACCCCGGCGAGATCACATACATCAGCCAGGGCATGGCGAGCTGGGCGAGGATGGTGATGACCACCGTCGCGGCCGCCAGGACCGCCATGGCGTCGCCGGCCAGGACGTCGGCGGCCTCCTCCCCGTCGCGCGCCAGGGCCTTGGAATAGGCGGGTACGAAGGCGGCGGCGAAGGCGCCTTCCGCGAAGATGCGGCGGAACAGGTTGGGGAACTGGAGCGCGGTGTTGTAGGCGTCCGCCGCATAGCCCGCGCTCGCCCCCATGGTCGAGCTGATCGCCACGTCTCGCGCGAAGCCCATGACCCGGCTGACCAGCGTCAGGCTGGAGACCACCATGGAGGAGCGGATCAGCGACGGACCCTTCGGCGCAGGGC
>CAXUCS010000109.1:0-7450 GCA_964249365.1 uncultured Caulobacteraceae bacterium
GCCGCATGACGGTCACCGGCAACCTCAAGGACGTGATGAAGGAGTCGATCTCGGCGGCCCACTCCTACGTCCGGGCTCGCGCCCCGGCGTTCGGGATCAGGCCGACCCTGTTCGAGAAGACCGACGTCCACGTCCACGTCCCCGACGGCGCCACGCCCAAGGACGGCCCCTCCGCCGGCGCGGCCATGGGCACGGCCATCGTCTCGGTGCTGACCGGGGTGCCGATCAGGAAGGAGATCGCCATGACCGGCGAGATCACCCTGCGAGGCCGCGTAACCGCCATCGGCGGGCTCAAGGAGAAGCTGCTCGCGGCCTTGCGGTCTGGCGTGAAGACCGTCCTGATCCCGCAGGAGAACGAGAAGGACCTCGCCGAGGTGCCGGACAATGTGAAGAGCGGGCTGGAGATCATCCCGGTCTCCACCATGGACGAGGTGCTCGCTCACGCGCTCACCGGGCCGCTCTCCCCCATCGATTGGGAGGAGGACGACGAGGACGGTCGGCCGCTGCCGGTGATCGACGACCTCGGCGACGAGGCGGTCCTGACCCACTAACCCATGTTATAAGCTACGAGGGCGGCGAGGACCTGTCCCCGCCGCCTTTTCTTTTGACCAGGCGCCGGTTCCGGGCCTATTCGGCGGCCCGCGCGAGCGGCCTTGCGCCTGAACGGACATGGGAGATCCAGATGACGAAAGCCGAGCTCATAACGGCTGTCGCTGAGAAGTCCGGCCTGGACAAGAGCAAGGCCAGAGACGCCCTGGACGCGGTCTTGAGCTGTATCACCCAGTCGGTTAGGCAGGGCGTGGAGGTCAGGATCGTCGGTTTCGGCAACTTCGTGCCCGTCGACCGGCCGGAAGGCACCGCCCGCAATCCCCGTACCGGCGAGCAGGTCCATCGCGCCGCCTCCAAGACCGTCAAGTTCCGGCCGGGTGAAGGCCTGAAAGGCGCGCTGAACTGAGACGAGCCGCGGACGGGATTACCGCCCGCGTTGAGGAAGGGGCGGCTAGCTCAGCTGGTCAGAGCGCCTGGTTTACACCCAGGAGGTCGCGGGTTCGAACCCCTCGCCGCCCACCACTTCACCGCATTTCCGCCGCTCCCGGGCTTGGGACGCTCCGGACTGACCCTCGCGGCGGACGGGCGAAGAGGGCGGTGACCCAGGCCTGGAAGACGCCGTCCAGGACATAGGCGAGCGCCAGGGTCGCGGCGCCGGCTGACAGGAACCACGCCCAGGGGCCCACTCCGGGGAAGGCGTGCTTCAGCGTCACCATCAGCGGCGTGTGGATGACGTAGAGGGCGTAGGAGAGGGGCGCGATCCCGTCCATGGGGCGCAGGATGAAGCCGCGCCAGCCGAGCCTCGACCAGCCGAGCCAGACCAGTGCGGCGCCCAGGCCCGCCGCAAGGTTTCGCATCTCGCGCACGGGAAAGGCGCCAATCCCGGTGGCGCCGCCTGAGTTCGGTAAGAGGCCTCGCACCCTCCACGCGACCGCAAGGCAGACGATGCAGAGGACGATGAGCGCGAGCGGGGCCGCCAGGCGTCGTCGCGTGCCGCCGAGGTGGACCTCGCAGAGTTCCACGCCCAGCCACCAGACGCAGCCGTAGAGCCCCACCCGCCCCCAGTGCGAGGGCGTCCACAGGAGCGTCGACGCGGCTGCCGCGCTCGCCGTCAGGAAGGCCGCGGCCCGCCACTGCGTCGGGCAGACCGTCAGCACCAGGGCGTAGAGCCCATAGTAGGCGGCTTCGTAGGACAGCGACCACAGCGGGCCGTCGCCCATGTAACCGGGAAGGGCGGTGTAGGCGTCCTGCTGCATCAGGAGGTTGCCGCAGAGGACCCGGAGGTCGGGGCTGAGCGGCCGATGGGCCGCCAGAGAGTTGCACGCCCAGGCCAGCAGCAGCGCCACCGCCAGCACCGGATAGACGCGGAGAGCCCGGCTCCCTGCGAACCGTCGCAGGTTGAAGACGGGCCGGCGACGCGTCGCATAGTGGACCGCGAACCCCGAGATGACGAAGAACAGCATCACCGCTTCCTGGCCGAGGCGGAACGGCGCGGTCCAGGCGTAACCGGAGGGCGCCAGCACGCCGACCAGCGTGTGCGAGAGGAGCACGTAGAGCGCCGCGAAGCCCCGCCAGCTTTCCAGTTCCGCCAGGCGGCCGTCGGCCCGCTCGCTGAAGATCATCGCCTCACCCGTCCCACAGGTCACAAGCCGGCAGCGGCCTGGCGGGGGCAACCTCCGCGCGACGTGCGCGCGACTAAGCCGCAGGTAGGATCGGTCCCGCGCCGGGCCCGGCGGCCGCGATCGGCTGTATGGGCGGGGCGGCCCCCGGCCGGAGCGATCAAGGGGCGGGGGGGGGGCAGGGCGTGAGCGTAGCTAGCCACCCGGCGCAGGCGCCCTGCGGAGCCGAACGCGGCGAGCTTGCGACGATCGACGCGGGCCGCTTCGTCGCAGCGCTCCTCATCGTCGTTTATCACTTCGGCCACGGCCTTACGGGACTGCTCGCGATCCTGGACACCTACTTCGGGCCGCTGCAGCTGTGCGTCGACTTCTTCTTCGTCATCTCCGGCTTCATCATCAGCTATCAGTACGCCGACCGTCTGACGTCTTGGCGCGCCTACCTCGCCTTTCTGCGCCGCCGGGTAGCGCGGCTGGCGCCGCTGCACTGGCTGACGCTGCTGGTCTTCGTCGTGGCGGGGCTCGCCTGGCAGGCGGGTCTCGTCCCCACCGCCGATCCGTCCAACTACGACTGGCGATGCCTGCCGGCCAACGCCCTGGCGCTGCATGCGCTCGGCGTCTGCCGCGGCCTGTCCTTCAACTTCGTGTCCTGGTCCATCAGCGCGGAGATGGCGATGTACGTCCTCGCGCCGGCGCTCATCGCCCTGTGCCGGAGGTCGACGGCGCTGGCGATGGCCCTGGTCCTGGTCGCGTGGACGGCCCTGAACCTCTCGGCGGGCGACCTGCGGCCCCACCCAGGGCCGGCGTGGTACCGCTGGACGTCACACTTCGGCGTGGCGAGGGCGGCTCCGGAGTTCCTCCTCGGCGTGATCCTTTGCCGGCGCAGCGCTTGGCTGGCCGCACTGCCCCGTCCCCGGCTGATGCTGGCCGGCGCATCGGCCGCCGTCTTCGCGCTGGTCGCGATGCGCAGCCCGCAGTCCCTGATCGCCCCGTGCGTCTACCTGGTCGCCGCCGCGACCCTCGCCTGTGACGTGCAGGGCCGGGCCGGAGCGAGGGTTCGCAGGCTCGCGGCGGCGGGTCAGCTCTCCTACGGGATGTACATGCTTCATCCGGTGGTGCTGACGCTGTTCCTGACGGTCCTGGGCCGCAGGGTGCTCCACCTCGACGGAGCGTGGGAGAACGCCTGGGTCGGAGCGGCGGTCCTGCTGACCGTGAGCCTGGCCGCCCTGTCGCACCGCCATATCGAGACGCCCCTGCGCAACCTCATCAACGGTGAGCGTAGGCCCGCGAGGCCGGCTGACCCACGGCCGCGCTGGAGGAGAGTTCCCATCCGCGCCTGAGCCGGTCGACGCCGTCGCCGACCCCCACCTCAAATACGGCAACGTGCCTCTAAGTTGATTTGCTACCTGGAGTATAAAGCTTGGACCGATTGTCCCACGCCCTTGTCAAAGCAGCTCTCTACTTTTATCGCGTACAAGATGAAATTATCTCAGAACAACCTAAACCTTTAGGTGCTGCTCTCACCTAAAGGGGAATGACGCCATGCCGGACGGGTGCGCTGTTCTGGAGGGATGCCGACGAAGCGCCCCTTGGTCTCGCGCCCTGGATCGGGTGCTCGGACCACTGATCCTGGTCATCCTCGGGCAGTTGCGCAGGCGGCGGCCGAGGCCGGATCGGGTCGGCGTGGTCGTCCTCCTCAAGCCCGCGGCCTTGGGCGACACGGCGCTGATGTCGGCGTCCCTGCTCGCCCTGCGCAGGGCCTATCCATGGAGTCGGCTGATCGTCGCGGCGGGGCCCGACAACGCGGAACTCGCCGAAGCCCTGCCCCATGTCGACGCGGTGACGATCCTGAAGCCGCAGCACGTCCTGGCGTCCCTGGTCGCGCTCCGGCGGCTGAAGGCCGACGTTGTGATCGACTTCGACAGCTGGCCTCACGTCAGCGCGATCCTGACGGCGCTCTCGGGCGCCGCCTACACGATCGGCTACCGGTCCGGGCAGCGCCATCGGCACCTCGCCTACGACGCGGTGGTCGATCACCGCCGCACCGAGCACGAGGTCTGCAACCAGGGCCGTCTGGTGAAGGCCTTGACCGGAACGCCGTCGGCGGCGCCGTACCTCGCCGCGGTGGCGGGACGGGACGCGGCCCTCGCCCATGTCGAGCGCTACGTCGTCTTCCATCCGTGGGCCAGCGGCGCCGGCAAGCGGCTCAAGGAATGGCCGGTGCAGCACTGGGCGGAGCTGGCGTCGCGGCTTGTGCGCAGGCGCTACGCCATCGTGCTCACCGGCGCGCCGGCCGACCAGCCGGACAGCCGCAGGCTGGCCGAGGCCATGGACCGCGACATCGCCCCGACCCGGGTCATAGACTTGGCGGGCCGCACGCCGATCCGCGGGCTGCTCGGCCTCCTGGACGGGGCGGACGCCGTGGTCAGCGTCAACACGGGCGTGATGCATGTGGCCGCGGCGCTCGGCCGACCCACGGTCGGACTGAGCGGCCCGACCGATCCTGCCCGCTGGGGACCCTACGGCGCCCACACCCGCTCCGTCAGCCCCTCCGGCGGCCGGCACAGCTACCTCCATTTCGGCCACGAGTACCCGCGCGACGCGACCTCGCCCATGCACCACCTTGCGGTGGACCAGGTGGAGGCTGCGCTCGCCTCCATCCTCTAGGAAGGGTGGGGCAGGTCACCCGTCGCCGCTCCCGCCTGGAGGTGCTCGGCTATGACCGCGAACATACGTCCGGTGCGCGTCTCATAGGTCTGGCCCCGCGCGGCGGCCAGCCGGTCCTGGAGCGGCGGGCCCCTGCCGGCGAGCGTGTCGTCGAGGCGCTGCGCGAAGGCCGGCGCATCGTCTGCGAAGAGGACGAGGTCCGCATAGGTCGCCAGGGCCGGCAGGCGCGTGGCGACGATCGCCCGTCCCGCCGCCAGGTATTCGAACACCTTCATGGGAAACATCGAGGCCGTGTATTCGCTTATCGGACTCGGCAGCATGGCGGCTGCGAAGGCCCCCAGATAGTTGGGCAACGCTCGGTAAGAGCGTGGTCCGAGCAGGTGGATGTTGGAGCACTGACGAAGCAGGGACACGTCGGTGGAGGGGTCGCCTTCCCCGATCCGCCCGATCAGGACGAAGCTGTAGCGGGGGCGCAGATCGGCCACCTGCCTTAGAAGCGCGAAATCGACCTTGTAGCCGGACACGGCGCCGATGAAGCCGATCCTGGGCTCGGGAATGTCTTCGATGTCGCGGGGCGGAGGAAAGGGCTGCAGCGCCCGGCTGAAGTGGCCGAAGTCCGCCACGTTGGGGAAGAGGTGCGTGCGCGGGTTGTGGAGCCGGTGCGAGGCCTCCAGCCTCGGCGAGGTGGTGAACACGAGGTCGGCGCGGCGGCTCAGCTCCGCCTCGGCGACCTCGATCGCCCTGCGGGGCATGCCAGGCTGCGCCTTGATGTCGTCCACGGCGTGGTAGACCACGAGCGTGTAGCCGCCCAGGTCGTACAGCTCCGTCGTGAGCGGGGAGTAGGTCCAGAGCCAGGTCGGCGCGACGCCTGTTAAGCGCCGGGCCCACCCGATTTGTAGCCTCAGCATCAGCCGGTTGCATCGGCGGACCCAGGCGAAGCGCTGCAACGGGACGGTGAGCGGCGAGACTACCCAGAGCCCGTCCCGCACCCGCCTCGGACCGGCCAGGCCGCGTCGCAGCCGCCTCACGATGCGGCGAAGATCGCGGGCCTTCGCCGCGGGCGCCCGCAGGCCCTGTGACTCGATATAGAGGACTCGGTGGCCGCGCCGCGCGAACTCGACGGCCACGTGCTGCTTGTTGGTCCAGAACGGATTGTCCCAGTCGGCCGTCGAGACCAGCAGGATTGAAGCCTTGTCCTCCGCCTCCCTCATCCGGCGGCGCTTCGCGGTTGATCCAGCAGCAGGCGGTCGTACCAGCCCTCCAGCCGGGCTGTCTGCCGGCACGCGTCGAAGCGCGCCTGCATGAGGCGGCGGCCGGCCTCGCCCATTCCGGCGCCGAGTTCGGGCCGGTCCAGCAGGAGCTGAAGGCACCGGGCGAGGGCCTGGGCATCGCCTTGCGGCGTCAGAAACCCCGTCCGGCCATCCTCAACCGCTTCGGGCAGCCCCGCGGTGCGGGAGGCCACGACGGGTCGGCCGAGCGCGGCGGCTTCCAGCACCACGGTCGGCAGGCCTTCCGCGTCACCCGTCGCCGCCGTGAGGCTCGGCACGGCCAAGACACTCGCCCGACTGATCACCCTTAGCGTTTCAATGTGGGCGAGGACGCCGTGGAAGCGCACGCGATCCTGCAGGTCGAGCCGGCGCGCCTCCGCCTCCAGCCGCGCCCTCAGCGGCCCGTCGCCGACGATCTCCAGCCGGGCCTGCGGTCGCTCGCCGGCCAACTGGCGGAACGCCCGCAGCAGCACCGCCGCGCCCTTCTTCTCCACCAGCCGGCCGACGTGGACGACCAGATCGGCCTCTGGAGGGCGCCCGTCCGGGACGATGCGCTCCAGGTCTACGCCGAGATGCAGGGTGTGGGTGCGCCCGGGCGGGAAGCCCCTCGCGATCGCTTGGCGGCGGAGGTCGTCGGAGACGGCCAGGAAAAGCTGTCCCCGTCTCTGCAGCCGGCGACGCGCGAGGACGGACTGAACCAGCGGAACGCGCCCGGAGGCGAGCATCGCGCCGGGGCGCAGGGTCACGTCGAACCCGTGCAGCGTGGTCACCAGCGGGACGCGCAGATGACGCGCCAGCGCCAGGGCGTAGACGCCGTCGACGGCGAAATGAGCGTGCACGAGGTCCGGTCGCCGGCCGTCCAGCGCGCGCAGGAGGGCGGACGGATGGCGGGTCAGCATCGTGCGGAGGTCGGCGAAGGAGCCTGCGCGGGCGAGCGCGACGTCGGCGACCCCGGGGTCGGGCCCATGGCGCGTGCGCCCGAGGAGGAGCGGCCGCCAGTCGCGATAGAGGCGGACCTGGCTGGCGATGAAGGGTTCGGAGGTCTTGAAGAGCTGAAGCCGCAGGACCGCAACCGTCTTCCCTCTGTCCCGACCGCCCACCATGCACCTTCCCCGACCATGCATCCTAGCAGGCTGCGCACCCTGAAGTTGATGCGGCGTGTCGTCGACCGGGGCTTGCACGGCTTCCGGCCGCGGCTAAGCAGGGTGGCGGCTCGCGGAAGGCAGGGGAGGCGGACGGGCGGGTGGACCGGACGGCGCAAGTTGCGGGGACGAGGGTCGCGATCCTCGCCAGCCATTTCGCGGACTATTCGCTGGAACTGGCGCTTGAGGCGGCGGGGCGGCGCCAGGT
>CAXUCS010000110.1:0-420 GCA_964249365.1 uncultured Caulobacteraceae bacterium
CCACCCGGATGGGGGCGGTGGCGTGGGTGGGCGAGGGCCTCGGCTCGCCCGCGCGGCCCTTGCGCCTGTCCTTGTCCTCACCGGACGGGTGGCCATCGGCGTCGCTCCTGGCTCCCGGGGCGGCGACATCCGGCTCCTTGGGCTTCACCTCCGGGTCGGGGCCGCTGTCGGCCTCGTCCGAGCGCGGGGCGGCGGGCGAGGCGGCGGAGGCGGCGAGCGGGATGGCGTAGACGCCCGTGGTCTTGAGCAGGGAGAAGTCGAACTCAACGTCCGACATCACCGTGTTCTCGTGCCGGTTGGAGGTGAAATAGAGGTAGTCGCCGTCCGGCGAGAACACCGGGTTGGCGTCCTGGGCGGTCCCTTCGCTGACCTTGGTGAGTCGACCTGTGGCGATCTCGTACAGGTAGAGGTCGCTGTTGC
>CAXUCS010000110.1:430-7372 GCA_964249365.1 uncultured Caulobacteraceae bacterium
ATGCTGAACGCGAGCCAGCGCGCATCGGGCGAGAAGGCCTGGTCGTGGATCTCGCGCACGCGGTCCTGGGCGACCTCCCGCGGCTCGCCCCCAGAGACGGGCAGGAGCCACAGCCGGTGCTCCCCGTCGCTGAAGGCCAGCGTGCGCCCGTCCGGCGAGAACACCGGGCCGTAGAAGTAGCCGGTCTTGAAGTGGGTCAGCACCCGCTCCGGGCCGCCCTCGGCCGGGCGCACCGCCACCTGCTGGGCGCCGCCGACGTCGGTGGTGTAGGCGACCAGCCGCCCGTCCGGCGACCAGGCGGGATGGTCCTCGTCGATCCCCGGCGTGCCGGTCAGGTCGCGCGTGCCCCCGTGCTCGGCCGGCACGCTGAAGAGGTCGCCCCGGGCGGAGAACAGGGTGCGCTTGCCGTTGGGCGCCAGCGCATAGTCGACCTGGCCGGACGGGTCGCTGTCGCGCACCTCGTCCTTCGCCTCCTCGACGTGGGCGCGCAGGCGGATGTCGTCGTCCGGTAGGGCGACCGGGACCTCGTGCAGGCTCTCGTCCTTCAGGTCGATCCGCCACAGCTTGCCGCCTTGCTGGAAGGCGATGGCGTCGCCGCCGAGCGCGGGGAAGTCGATGTCGAAGTCGCTGAAGTGCGTCACCTCGCGCGCCTGGCCGCTGTCGAGGTCCTTGACCCAGATGTTGGCGCGGCGGTTCGCGTCCTGGTCCGACAGGTAGTAGATCTTGCGCCCGTACCACATTGGCGAGGTGTTGGTGCCCGACCAGTCGGTGACCTGCGTCAGCTTTCGGGTGTTGAAGTCGAAGGTATAGACCTGCTGCGCCAGCCCGCCGTTGTAACGCTTCCAGGTGCGGAAGTTCCTGAAGATGCGGTTGTAGGCGATGGAGTGGCCGTCCGGCCCGTAGGTCGCCAGGCCCACCTGGCTGTCGATCGGCAGCGGGTAGGACGGGCCGCCCGCGAGGGGTGCGGCGTACATCTGCTGGATCCAGTCGTTCCAGGCGTTCTTCTTGGTGAGATAGACCACCGCCTGGGAGTCGGGCGTCCAGGTCACCACCATGCTGTCGGGGCCGTGGCGCCCGCCGGTGCCGAACTCCGTGGTCGGCTCGAACGTCAGCCGCCGCGCGGCGCCGCCGCCCGCCGGGATCACCCAGATGTCGGTGCCCGCCCGGCTGGCTTCGGTGTAGGCGATCCAGCGCCCGTCCGGCGACACCCTGGGCAGCATGTCCTGCCCCGGGGCGCTGGTCAGCCGCTCGGCCGTGCCGCCGTCCTTGGGCACGCTCCAGACGTTGCCGTCCGCGACGAAGACGATCCGGTCGCCGTAGGGCTGCGGGAAGCGGGGCAGCGCCGCCCGGGCCGCCAGAGGGAGCGTCAAGCAGGCCGTCGAGGCGAGCAGCGCGGCGACTACGTTCCTGCGCATCGTTTCCTGATTCCTGGCGGTGGGAGGAAAGCGGCAGGCTAAGCCGCGCCGCCGAGGCCGGGCGAGTTAAAACTTCTCCATGCCGCCCGCGAGCGTTTTAGGGCAGTTGTGGACTACGAAGCCGCGCCGGAGCCAAGGCTGTGGTGCTCCCTTGATCGGGCGACCATCGCCGGGACCGGCGCCCGCGTTCGACCTTCGCCTTCCGCCTGAACGAGCGTGAGCCTATCCGCACGGCGCGCTTACGGGCCGGCACGTCATCCCCGCAGCCGGTCCCACGCCTGGAGCTCGTGGGCGATGCAGCGGTCGATCAGGAGGCGCCAGACCGGCTCGGCGATGGCGGGGGATAGGCCGGCCTCGGCGGCGCGGGCCTTCACCTTGGCCACGACCTCCTCGATCCGCTCGGCGTCGTGGACGCGGGCGCGGTCCGGCTTGAGGCGGGCGGCGGCCTCCATATAGCCCTGGCGCACGGCGAGGAGGTCGACCAGCGTCCGGTCCAGCGCGTCCACGCCCGCGCGCACCTCCGCCATGGTGCGGCAGTCCTGCGGGGACGGGGCGTCAGGCATGAATGCGCTCGCATTGGGTGGAGGCCGGCGATCCGGTATAGTGCGCCCATGGTCAACCTTCTTCTCGCACGAGCCGGCCCGGCGGTCCGGCGCCGGCCATGAGCCTGCAGCGCGAGGTCCGCATCCTGACGGTCGGCGCCGCGGAAGAGGGGGTGCGGCTCGACCGCTGGTTCAAGCGACGCTGGCCGCACCTGAACCATATCCAGATCAACAAGCTGGTCCGCTCCGGCCAAGTCCGGGTCGACGGCAGCCGGGTCAAGGTCGATACGCGGCTGGCCGCCGGCGTGCAGGTGCGCGTGCCCCCGCTGCCCGACGCGCCCTCTCCTGACGAGAAGCGCGGCGGGCTGACCGATCGCGACATCGCCTACGCCCACTCGCTGGTCCTCTACGAGGACGAGGAGGTGCTGGCGCTGAACAAGCCCTGCGGCCTTGCGGTGCAGGGGGGCACCAAGACGACCCGGCACGTGGACCGGCTGCTGTCGGCCTGGGGCGAGGGCATGGACCGTCCACGGCTCGTGCACCGGCTGGACCGCGACACCTCCGGCGTGCTGCTGATGGGCAAGACGCCCGCGGCCGCCGCCAGGCTGTCGGGCGCGTTCGCCAAGCGCCGTGCGAAGAAGATCTACTGGGCGATCGTGGCGGGAAAGCCCGAGCCGGCCGAGGGGCTGATCGAGCTCGCCCTGGTGAAGAAGGGCGTGGGGGACCGGGAGATGGTGGTGCCCGCCGACCCAAAGGAGTTCGGGGCCGAGCCGGCCGAGACCGAATACGTCACGGTCGTGCGCGCCGCCCACCGCGCCGCCTGGCTGGCGCTCCAGCCGCTCACCGGACGCACCCACCAGCTCCGCGCGCACATGAAGGCGGTCGGCCACCCGATCCTGGGCGACCCCAAGTACGGCGACGAGGCGTCCGCCCAGCTCTCCGGTGGGCTGAAGCTGCAGCTGCACGCGCGACGGCTGGAGCTGCCGCATCCGTCCCGCGGCCAGCTGGTGCTGGAGGCGCCGATCTCGGGCGAGCTGAAGGACGGCTTCGCCCGCTTCGGCTTTGACGAGCACGAGGCCGACGCGGACCCCTTCACCCGTCGCGGGCCGCGGCGACGCACCCCGGAGCGGCGATGAAGCTCGTCGTGTTCGATGTCGACGGCACGCTGGTGGACAGCCGCGCGCTGCTGAAGGCCGCCTCCGACGCCGCCTTCACCTCGCTCGGCCTGGAGCCGCCCTCCTACGACCGCCTGCGCCAGATCGTGGGCCTCAGCCTGCGGGACGGGCTGGCGCAGCTGTCGCCCGATCCGGCGATCACCGACGCCCTGGTCGACTTCTATCGGCGGAGCTTCAACGATTTCCACCGCAACCCGGACTTCGTGGAGCCCCTATACCCCGGCGCCGCCGAGCTCCTCGACCGGCTGAAGCAGGACGGCTGGCGTATCGCCATGGCGACCGGCAAGTCGCGCCGGGGCGTGGACATGATCATGGCCATGCACGGCTGGGCCGACCTGTTCGACTCCATCCACTGCGCCGACGACGGGCCCGGAAAGCCGCACCCGGCCATGCTGCTGAAGGCCATGGAGGCGTTGGGCGCCGAGCCCAGCGGCGCCGTCATGATCGGCGACACCGCCCACGACATCGGCATGGCCCGGGCGGCGGGCGTGCGCGCGGTAGGCGTCACCTGGGGCTTCCACACCCGCGCCGAGATCGAGGCAGCGGGGGCGGACCTGGTGCTGGACACCTTCGCCGAGCTCGGCGAGGAGCTGGACCGGTTTTCGTCGACCCCTCCTCCCTGAGGGGGTCAGCTCCAGTCGCCGTTCATGTCACTCCGCAGCCAGCAACGCACCTTCCGGTTCCGGCTCGTTCCTGGCGAGGTTCCTGAGCACGTAGGGCATGACGCCGCCGGCCTTGAAGTATTCGAGTTCCGTCTCCGTATCGATGCGGCAGGTGACGGGGAAGCGGGCCACCCTGTGGTCGGAGGGGCGGAACAGCTCCACCATCAGGGTCTTCCTCGGCGCGAGCTGGTTTAAGCCCCGCACCGTGATGATCTCCTCGCCGGTGAGGCCGAGGCGGCTCCAACCTTCGACCTGGAACTGCAGGGGCAGCACGCCCATGCCGACCAGGTTGGAGCGGTGGATGCGCTCATAGGTCTCCGCGATCACCGCACGCACGCCCAGGAGCTTGGTGCCCTTGGCCGCCCAGTCGCGCGAGGAGCCCGTGCCGTACTCCTTGCCGGCGAAGATCACCAAGGGGCGGCCTTCGGTCTGGTACTGCATGGCCGCGTCATAGATCGACATGACCTGGCCGGACGGGAAGTGCTTGGTGACGCCGCCCTCGATGTCGGGCGTCATCTTGTTCCTGATGCGGATATTGGCGAAGGTGCCGCGCATCATGACTTCGTGGTTGCCCCGGCGCGAGCCGTAGCTGTTGAAGTCAGCCACGTCGACGCCGTGGCTGATCAGGTACTGGCCGGCCGGCGAGGTCTTGCGGATGGAGCCGGCGGGCGAGATGTGGTCGGTGGTGATGGAGTCGCCGAGCACCGCCAGGACCCGCGCCTCCTGGATGTCGACGACGGGCTTGGGCGTCATCGACAGCCCCTCGAAATAGGGCGGGTTCTGCACATAGGTGCTGGCGCCCTCCCAGCCGTAGGTCTCGCCGCCCTTGACCTGGACGTCCTGCCAGTGCTCGTCGCCCTTGAAGACGTCGGCGTAGCGTGTGGCGAACAGCGCGGCGGTCACCGCCTCGCGCTGGATCGCTGCGATCTCTTCCGACGTCGGCCAGATGTCGCGCAAGCGCACCGGCTCTCCGTCCGAGCCGACGCCCAGCGGGTCGCGGCTGATGTCGTGCAGCATGGAGCCGGCGAGCGCATAGGCCACCACCAGCGGCGGGGAGGCGAGGTAGTTGGCCCGCACGTCCGGGTTCACCCGGCCCTCGAAGTTGCGGTTGCCGGAGAGCACGCTGACCGCCACCAGGTCGTCGGCGTTGATGGCGTCGCTGATCGCCTGGGGCAGGGGACCTGAGTTGCCGATGCAGGTGGTGCAGCCGTAGCCCACCAGGTTGAAGCCGAGCGCGTCCAGGTGCTCCTGCAGCCCGGCGTTACGCAGGTAGTCGGTCACCACCTGCGAGCCGGGGGCGAGCGAGGTCTTGACCCAGGGCTTCACCTTCAGTCCCTTCTCATGCGCCTTCTTGGCGAGGAGCCCCGCGGCAATCAGCACGGACGGGTTGGAGGTGTTGGTGCAGGAGGTGATGGCGGCGATCACCACGTCGCCGTGGCCGACGTCGAAGGCCTCCTGGCCCTCTTCCGTCTTGACCGGGATGCGGTGCTTCTCATGGCCGGCCTTGCCGAAATCGTTGGCGAGATGCCCGGCGAAGGCGCTGCAGGCGTTCGAGAGGAGCACGCGGTCCTGCGGGCGCTTTGGCCCGGCGAGCGAGGGCTGGATGGAGGAAAGGTCGAGCTCCAGCGTGTCGGAGAAGACGGGTTCGGGCGTCGACGCGTCGGCCCACAGCCCCTGCTCCTTGGCGTAGGCCTCAACCAGCGCCACGCGCTCGGGGGTGCGGCCGGTCTCGCGCAGGTACTTCAGCGTGTTGTCGCTGACGGGGAAGAAGCCGCAGGTGGCGCCGTATTCCGGGGCCATGTTGGAGATGGTGGCCTGGTCCTCGATGGTCATGTGGGCCAGCGCCTCGCCGAAGAACTCGACGAACTTGCCGACCACACCCTTCCTTCGAAGCATCTGCACAATGGTCAGCACCAGGTCGGTAGCCGTGGCGCCCTCCGGCAGTTGGCCCGTGAGCCGAAAGCCGATCACCTCGGGGATCAGCATGGGGATGGGCTGACCCAGCATGGCGGCCTCCGCCTCGATGCCGCCGACGCCCCAGCCGAGCACGCAGAGGCCGTTCACCATGGTGGTGTGGCTATCGGTGCCCACGCAGGTGTCGGGATAGGCTAGGAGCTTCTCCTTCAGCTCCACCTTCTCGCCCGTCTCGTTGTCGGTGAACTCGTCGGCGCCCTCGACCCGAACCGAGTCGCCCTCCTCCGTCGCGGTCCAGACGGTCTGGGCGAGGTATTCGAGGTTCACCTGGTGGCAGATGCCGGTGCCGGGCGGCACCACGCGGAAGTCGCGGAAGGCGCCCGACCCCCAGCGCAGGAAGCGATAGCGCTCGCCGTTCCGCTCATACTCCTTGTCCATGTTCTCGGTCATGGCGTCGGCGCTGGCGAAGTGGTCCACCATCACCGAGTGGTCGATGACGAGGTCCACCGGGTTCAGCGGGTTGATCTTCTTGGCGTCGGCGCCGAGCTTGCGCATGGCGTCGCGCATGGCCGCGAGGTCCACCACGGCAGGCACGCCCGTGAAGTCCTGCATCAGGACGCGGGCCGGGCGGTAGGCGATCTCGTGCTCGACCTTGCCCGTGTTGTCGAGCCAGGCCTGCATGGCGCGCAGGTCCTCCTCCGAGACGGTCGGGCCTTCGTTCCTGAGGAGGTTCTCCAGCAGCACCTTCATGGAGACGGGGAGGCGGGAGATGCCCTGGAGTCCGTTCTCCTCCGCCGCCTTCAGGCTGTAGATCGTATAGGTGTTCTCCCCGACCACGAGGTCGCGGCGGGTGTTGAGGCTGTCGGTGGACGGCATGGGACGGTAGCGCTCCGGTTCGGCGGGGTCGCGCGCCCGGGAGGAGGCGGGACGCACAGGGTCCCGCTTCGGGCGCGGCGGGTCTTCCGCAAGGCCCGCCCTCCATAGCGCCCGAGGCCCCAGGCGTCCATGCGCGGGGCGCCGCTCTGCTCGGCGTCTACTTGCGAACGACTTGCAATTTCCTTGGCCGCACCTGCGCCTCCGACCGCGCGCGGTCGGACCAAGCGATCAGGTCCCGGGCCGACCAGTAGAGGGCGTAGCAGGCCGGTCGGTAGGCGCCCTCTTCGACCAGGGCGCGGCGGGCGGGGGAGCGGGCCACCGCGAAGGCGGTCTGCACGGGATCGACGCGCAGCCGTAC
>CAXUCS010000111.1:0-7360 GCA_964249365.1 uncultured Caulobacteraceae bacterium
CCCGGGTCACCCCTCGATGGAAACCCCGGGTCAACTCTCAGCGGAAATCAACACTGCCTAGCACAGGTCGCGCGCGGGCGGCGTCGCTGCACCCGATCCCACGAGCGCCCGACGTGGCGGGCCAAGGGTCGACCCTCGCGAGGCAGGGCTTGGGAAACTCGGCCCTTCTGGTCGTCGGAGGCCTTTGGACCGACGAGGCGACGGCCAGCTCGCCGCCCTCGAGAGGCGCCCTTGCTCTCAAACAGCATGGGGCGGGCCGTAGTCCTATGCGCCGAACCTGAGTCTATCGACCCTTGTCCGAAGCTGCGCACGGCGGCAGAGAAACCGGATCGGTGGTAGGAAACAAAATGCTCTCAGAACGAGCGGGCCTGACCCGGCCTGATGCGGATCGCCGATGAGCCCCGCCCAGCTTGGCACCCTCTTCTTCCTACAGCTCTTCGCGATCCTGAGCCTGTCGCGCGCTGCGGGCTGGGCAGCCCGGCGCTGGCTACGCCAGCCGCAGGTCGTCGGCGAGATGATCGCCGGCGTCGTCCTCGGTCCGTCCCTCTTCGGCCTCATCGCTCCACACTGGCAGGCCGAGCTCTTCCCGCGCCCGTCTCTCGGGCTGCTGTACGCCGTCGCTCAGTTCGGGGTCGGCCTCTACATGTTCCTGGTCGGGCTAGGTTTCCGGTCCGACGACCTCCGAACGGAGGCTCGGAGCGCTCTGGCGGTCTCGAGCGCCGGCGTCGCGGCGCCGTTCGCGCTCGGAGCCGCGGTGACGCCCTGGCTGATCGAACGACACCTGTTCGGTGCCGGCGTGACCTCACTGCAGGCGGCCCTGTTCACGGGCGCCGCCATCTCCATCACCGCCTTTCCCATGCTGGCCCGCATCATCCATGAGCGGGGGCTAAGCAACTCGAGGCTCGGCGCGCTCTGCCTGACCGCGGGCGCGCTGGATGATGTGGGGGCGTGGATCGTCCTGGCGATTGTGCTGGCCACGCTCGCAGGCAAGCCGGCCCTGGCGATCCAGACCATCCTCGGTGCGGCGGCCTTCGTCCTCTTCATGATCTGGCCAGTCCGGCGTTGGCTCAGCCAGCTCGAGGATCGCGTTCTACGCGAAGGCGGCGAGGTGTCGGGCGGCGTGCTGTGTCTTGTCCTCGCACTCTTCTGCGCTTGCGCCTTCGCTATGGACGCCATCGGCGTGCATGCCGTCTTCGGTGGCTTCGTTCTAGGCTCGGTCATGCCCAGGGGCGTCCTAGCCAGCGGCTTGCGTCAGCGGCTGGAGCCCCTGGTCACCGCAGCGTTGCTGCCGGTGTTCTTCACCTACTCCGGCCTGAGCACCCAGCTGGGCCTGATCCGATCGCCCGAGCTCCTCCTGGTCGCCCTCTTGCTGATCGTCGTGAGCGTCGTGGCCAAGGGGGGCGCCTGCTGGGGCGCGGCCCGGCTGACCGGGCAGGACAACGCCCAAGCCCTCGCGGTCGCCGCCTTGATGAACGCCCGTGGCCTGATGGAGCTGATCATCGCCAACATCGGCCTACAGCGCGGTGTGATCAAGCCAGCCCTGTTCTCCGTCCTGGTCCTCATGGCCATCGTCACGACCCTCATGGCCTGCCCGCTCTTCGACCTCGCCTACGGCCTTCGGCTCAAGGGCGTGGCCATCTCGGACGAGAATTGAAGGCGGTGTCCCCTGCCCGCCTCAAGCGGCGGCGACACGTTCCAGGAGGGCTTGCTGCGCCGGGACGCACGTCTTGACGCTGAGCCGGTCCAACACCTGCTGCCGAGCTCTCCTCGCAGTTGGTTGTGCGTCTCCACCAAGCAGCCTGTCAGCCTTGTCGGCCAGGCCGCGGGGGTCGTCGAAGCGTACGAGATGGCCTGTGTCCCCCTCGCGAATGAATTCCTTGACGGGCGGTGTGGCGGACCCGAGCACGGGACAGCCGACGCTCATCGCCTCGACCATCGACCAAGAAAGGACGGTCGGGGTCGTGAGGTAGACGTGCAGCTTGGAGACCTGCAGCATGCGGACGAACCGGTCATGTGGAAGGCGTCCGAGGAAGTGGACGCGAGACGCATCGACCGCGCCGTCTTCGCGCAGCTTATCCGCCCAGGATCGATGATGTGCAGGCGGCGGATCGTAGTGGGGACGCTCGTCGCCTGCGATCACGACTTGGAGCTGCGGCCGTCGTCGGAGCAGCTCCTCAAGCGCCCGATAGAAGCTCGGGAAACCTCGGGTCGGCTCTAGAGACCGTGCCGCGTAGGTAAGAACCTCTTCGCCCTGGCTCAGCTTACGGCCGTTCTTCAGGTCGAAGGTGGCGGCTGGGTCAGGCGCCAAACGGTCTGAATCCACCCCGTCGAAGATGACGTCGATCTTGTCCTGGTAGGCTGCCGGGTGCACCGACTTCTGCCACTGGGTGGGGCTCCAACCCCGGTCGGCTGCTTCTAGGGATAGGAGGAGGTGCGCGCTCTCGCCGCGCCGCTTCATGCGATCAGCGGCGCTCAAGGGCGCAGGTGGATCGCCCGCGAAGTAGGGCGCTGTGGGCGCATGGTAGAATTCGCAGTAGTCGACCAAGGGGACGTCTGGCAGCAGGTCTTTCACGAACATCAGCTCGCCCCACCCGGGGTGACCAACGATGACGTCGGGGCGAAAGCCTCGGGACAGGAGAGCCTGGAGGGCTTTCACGACGGCGTCGCCGTAGAGCGACTGCTGGTGGAGGCGCGAGCCAAGCGGCGGGTCGCGCCCCACATCGGGTAGGCGTAGGTCGTAGCTGACGCGAAGCACGCCCGGCAGCTCACGATCGCTTCGGCCGGTCACGAACGCGACCTGATGACGAGGGTCGGCCGCCAAGTCGGCGGCGAGTCGGCCGAACTGGCCCGGCATATTCTGGTGGACGAATGCGACGCGCATGATCAACCCACGATCCGGTCCCGGACAGATTCGAGCAACTGACCAGATTAAACGGCGCGGCTGGCATCGGCGACGTCGGCTTGAGGTCATCCCTAAAAGGCCACTCCTGCCGTGCCGCTCGTGGCCCGTCAGCGAAAAGGCTCTTTCGGACATCAGCCAAGCAGCCAGCTACGGCTCGGGGAACAGTTTGTGGTTCCCCAGGCTTGGCTTGGAACTGCGCTTTCGTGATGGAGCGCTGTTCGTGCTGCCGCCTCGAGGCCGTTAGACCTCAATCGATACGGCTCCCGCTGACCACGGGTCGGCGGTGCTCACGTGGCTGTTTCAAAGGATTTGAGGCGATGATCGAGCCGCGGTCGCGGCACAGCCGATCCTTCTGTATGAGGCAAACCCGTGACGCTCGATTTTGTTTATGTCTTAATGCAACCGGAGCGAAGTAGGAGCCTCGTCGGCCCCTGAAGCGACAGCTTGCTTGTCGATAGGAAATTGCCTATATGGGGGATCATGGTTGCCGGTCCTGATCGAGTATGCAGCGGGTCCTGCGGGAAACGCGATGGTCGACCTCCAAGGAGCTCTCGATGCCGCCAAGGCTGCTGGGGACCGGAACGCGGAAACCTGGCTTCTGGACCTCCTCACCAGATACCTCCTGGAGGATTTGGCGAACAGGTCTGCCTCCGCGCTGACGAGCTACGTGTCGTCGCGCCAGAGATGGCGCAATGACAATGGTCTGGACGTCGTTAAGACGCCGGATCAGCCGGCTGTCGCCTACACGCTCCTGAGCCGCGGCTCCGATGTCGTGCTCCTCGCGCTCGGCTTCGTCTACCGCTACCCCCTTTCCGAAGAGGCGTGGTGGACCGACACCATCCGTCCTCGCCTGAGGCATTACGCATGACCCAGAAGTACGATCCGGCGCGTTTCGATGCGCCGCCCGCCTCCTCGCCGGAAACCGCTGCGCGCATCGGAACGGTGCGGGCGGGCGCGGCGCGGGGACAGACGCTTTCCGAAGCGCTGCAAGCCCTCGGAGTGTCTAAGGTCGGCGATAAGACGTTCGATGTCCCGGCTTTGGAAATCGGGGAGCGTATTCGGTATGCGAGGCAACGGGCCGGCCTCACCCAGGCGCAACTCGCCGAAAACACCGGGTGCAAACAAGCAGACATATGCAACATTGAGCGAGGCAAGGGCCGGGATGGCCCTACCTACCGGTTGCTCCGCATCATCTCTGAGGCTCTTGGAGAAGAGCTTTTCATTGGACCTGAGCCTTTACGCGATCAGGTGGACATCTCGACCAGCGCAGTGAACTGCGTCGTTCAGGCCGAGGCCTCTCTCCGGGAATATGCGCCTCTGCTGAGCCAGATGCAGTGGATATCGCTGCGCAATTATGCGGCCAAGCAAGCTCTAGCGACCTCGGCGGCGGTAGAGAAGGGGCGCGGACGACTCTGCACGCTGATCACCTTAGAGCCGACAACGACGGCGACTTTGCACGTCCAGCGCGCCTTCGAGGCGTTGGTCCTGACCGCCGTTCGAGGAACTGGATCTTACCATGTCCGGGGCGCCCTCCACCGCCAGCCTGGGCCGGTCAAGGCCGGATCACCGATGGGCGTCGTGCAAGCCGGGACGGCCGTGAAACTCACCTCCGACGCTGAGCCGCTTTCCGTCATGATGGTGCCGGCAGGGGTGCTAATGAACCGAACTGCGCTCGCGAACGCCGGCGAGTGATCGCCTTCGTTCTCGCCTACTCAGACCTGATCTCGGCAGCCTTCGGTTTGGCGGCCGCCTTGATCTTGGGCTTGCCGGCGATCCAAGCCGTTGCTGCTAGACGCCGGTTCGAAGCCGTCGCTAAGTTGCGACGAGAGCACGCCGGTGACGATGATACCTGGGCCGCGCTGAGCGCCATCCAGGACCACGCGTTGGGCCAGCAGCTCGGCGATCCTCGCGGCGCGTCAATGACCAATCTCTGGGGCTACGGACTGCTGGCCGTCTCGTTCATCTTCCTTGGGATGGCCTCACTCCAACGGGCGCACGATCGTGCAGAGGTCAGCCCTATGACGGAGCACGCCACCCTATGCACCGCGAGTCGCTCGGGGGTGAAAGGAGCCGTGATTTCACACCGGTAGACGGTCCTCAGGGGTACCGGGCCGGGCGGCGTCCAAGGCGATCTTCCCCGAAAGAGATGGGTAGGGAAGCCAATCCTCGGCTTCCCCCGTAGACGTGGAAGGTCGAGGCGCTGTTGTGGATGTTGGTGACCTGGGCGGGGATGCTCAGCACCTGCCCGGTCGTGAGCGCGGCGGAGCCCGAGAGCCCGTTGGCGTCGGCGATCAGGTACCAGAGCGAGCTGTCCCCCCAGAGCTTGGAGGCGACCGAGGCTAGGCTCCAGACTTGATCAGAGCCAGAAGGCGAGGACGGCGGAGAGCGCCACGGCGGAGAGGAAGTTGGCGGCGAGCTTGTCGTAGCGGGTCGCCACGCGGCGGAAGTCCTTGAGCCGGCAGAAGGCGTTCTCGATCAGGCGGCGGTCGCGGTAGCGCGCCCGGTCCAAGGGGACCTTCCGCTTGCGGGTGACCCGGCCCGGGATCACCGGCACGGCCCCGGCCTGGCGCACGGTGCGGCGCAGGGCGTCGGCGTCGTAGCCCTTGTCGGCCAGCACGTAGCGGGCACCCTTGGCCCGGGCCAGCAGCCCCGGGGCGACGGTCACGTCAGACACGTTGCCCGGCGTGAGCGTCAGCGCGAAGGGGCGGCCGAGGACGTCGGTGAGGGCGTGGACCTTGGTCGTGTGGCCCCTCGCGAGGGGCCGATGGCCTGCGCCTTCGCCCCCCTTTGCCGCCAAAGGCCGAGCGCTGGGCCTTCACGTAGGTGGAGTCCACCGCCGTGGAGCGGGTCACCGCGCCGGATGAGGCCAGCGCCTCCAGGAGCTGGAGCCAGAAGCGGCGTCGGGACCAGCGGTTGAAGCGGTTGTACACCGGGGTGGAAGGGCCGTACTCGGCCGGGCAGTCCTGCCAGCGGCAGCCTATCTTCAGCACGTGCAGGATGCCCGAGATCACCCGCCGGTCGTCCACCCTACGCGCGCCGGGCTGGTTCCTGGGCAGGTGCGGCTCCACCGCCGCCCACTGCTCGTTGGACAGCCAGAACAGCGCACCCACGCTCGCCTCCATCGCTCTTCAGCGGGACGGAATCACAGCTCCTCCAGCCCCTTCAAGCGTCTGATTGGGTTTGGAGCCTAGGGTGTCTCCCGCCTCAATCGTGTAGGTCCCTCCAGTGTCGCCGGAGGAGCCCTGGGAGGTCGGCGTGATCTGCTGGAAGGCGTCGCCGAAGGCGGCATAGGCCGTGCCGCTAGTCCCCCCGTTTGCGAAGGGTCCCTCCTGCGCCTTGGCTAGGGTGAAGTCTTCGATACCGTTAGATTTACGCTCCCGTTCCGCGCTCCCTGCCGTGTCTCTTGCGACTGTAGTCTATTGATCTTTGAAGTCTAGCAAACAGCAGCACTATGGAACCTGTGAGCACCAACATTGCGAGCGGCCCAAGAAGCGCGCTTACGGGTTCATGACCGATACGCACCAATCCGACGATAGTCAATAAAAGTGAGACCGCAAACATAGCGCAGAATATAGATAGAGTAGCTGCATTGATATATGACCACCTCCTGAAAATAAATGGCCACTGTTCGTCTTTTACCCGGAAAAGCATGCTTTCCTCTACTTGCTCGGAGCTCCCGGACCCGTCACGGAAACAACCTTGCCATTAATTGCATTTATTATAGTGTTCGGCGTGACTGTGAACGTCGCCGATCCTGCATAACCGAAGAAGGCTCCGAAACCAGCCGCTGGCCCAATTGTACCACGCCCAGCTGCTAAGGAATAGTTATCGTTCTGATCTAAGGTGCCGCTAGCTGTGGCTGAAATCGGCCCCACCCCAAGATCTGCTTCCGTGTAGCGGCTCAAGTTGAATGAAAGCAAGGTGGATTGGCTTGAGCTACTGACCGCACCGCCCTGGGTCTCGCCCCCACCAGCGAATGCGCCCCCGCCAAATCCACCGGCGATCTGTACTTGACCTGTGAGGCCGTTGTCCAACAGGCTCTGGGTAGAAGCGTTAAAACCACCGATTATCTGTGCGCTTCCACCTATGCCAGGCGCTATGGCTGCTCCGGAAACGCCGACGAAGCCCTGTGAGACTGCGCCTTGAGTTCCACCTCCAGTCGTTGCAGCAAAGGCGTTCTGTTCCTGAAGGAGCTGAGACTGCTCGGCTGGGTTCAGGTTCACGTAACTTCCAAAGGGAGTGGTTGTAACGCCAGGGTCAGCGGAAGGCATGCTTAGGACTTCAGGAGATTGGACTTGTATTGATGCCGCGCTTTCGTAAGATTGGGGGCTAACCGCGATACTCGCGTTACCGCTGTTCTGTCCATAACCATTGCTGAACAGCAAACCAGATTGGCTCTCTGTGTGTTGATTTCCGCTGAGAGCTGACCCGGGAGGCGGCAAGTTTCCACTGAGAAGT
>CAXUCS010000112.1:0-7358 GCA_964249365.1 uncultured Caulobacteraceae bacterium
GGCTATCACGGTGAGGCCGGCCGGGCGATATTCGCCGCCATAGCCGCCGCGTCCGCCCTGGAAGCCTCGGCCGGCCTCACCGTGATAGCCGCCCTGGCCGCCGGCGAAGTGGCTGGCGAAGCCACCCCCATGGTAACCGCCACCGCCGGCGTGAAAGTCGCCGCCCGCGAAGCCCCGCCCTCCGAAGTGACCGCCACCACCGGGCGCTCCGCCTCCATGGAAGCCGCCGCCACCGCCATGGAAACCTCCACCGCCTTCGTGGCCGCCGCCGCCACCACCGTGACCGCCTCCACCGCCGTGCTCGTGCTGGGCGTAGGCGGCCGGCGTTACGACCAGGGCGAGCGCCGCCGCCGCAGTCAAGGCTCGTCTCATCGTCGGTTCGCCGCTCGCATTGAAAGGTCGAGGCGCTCCGCGCGCCCCTTCCGGATTGGCCATCAAAGCTCCAGGCCCATCAAGGTTCCCGACATGTTTCTTCTGGAGCGTATGGGTCATGATTTACTTACGAAGCTTGCCGGGACTTGAACGAGCGCTGAACGGGCCGTTCAAGACATTGTGGGCTCCGGGCTTCATCATGTTCTCCTCTTAACCCTGTGTTCAATCGGGTGGCGTTTGCTGGAGCCATCGGGAAACACCGGCGCCGAACGCGCCCGGCGGAGATGCGGAAGATGCAGATCGAGATCGACACCGGGGTGCGGCGTGGACCGCCTCTGCCGCGGCCGGAGTCCACGGGCGACGAACTGCTCCAGATGGGCCTCCTGTACTCGACGGGGCAGGGCGGCGCCCCGCTCGATCTCGTCTCGGCGCACATGCTCTTCAACCTAGCCGCCCTGCGCGGCTCGGACGAGGCCAAATCCTACCGCCGTGAACTTAGCCAGGAGATGGACCGCGACAGCGTCGCCGAAGCCCAGCGCGCCGCGCGTCAGTGGCTCGCGGCGTCCTGAACGTCTTTGATCCTTGATCGCTGACGAGTGGAGCACTTGACGCGATGATTAAACCCGGGGTGTTATAATTGGAGTCCAGGAGGGATGCGCGTGGCGTGGCGGATAACGGCGCCAAGCCGATGGCAGGCTTGGCTTTGGCCGTAGAGGCGCTTTTCGCAGCAGCTAGTCCTAGCCGGGCAACCTGCAAGATGCAGGTTCCGCCTCGTCGATGCGGCGAAGAAGGCGCCCGGCGTCAGCCAGAGCGGCGACTTCGCCTGGCGGAGCCGGCCGGCGAGCCGCCGCCAGCGCGAGGACATGGTGGTGCTGGCCCACGTGCGCTCCGCCTTCACGCTGTCGAACGGGACTTACGGCAGCCCTCGGATGATGCACGAGCTGCGCGACCAGGGTCTGCAGGTCGGGCGCCGCCGAACGGCTCGGTTGATGCGGGACAACGGCCTGAGGGCTCGCCAGAAGCGGCGGTTCAAGCGCACCACGGACAGCGAGCACGCCTTCCCGGTCGCGCCCAACCTGATCGACCAGGACTTCGCCGCCACCGGCCCGAACCAGAAGTGGGGCGTGGACATCTCCTACGTCGGAACACGCGAGGGGTGGCTGTACCTGGCCGTGGTGATCGATCTGTTCAGCCGGCGCGTGGTCGGCTGGTCGGTCAGCGACCGCCTGCACCGAAGCCTTGCGCTTAGCTGGCGCTCCGCCGAGCCCTGGCGATCCGCCGGCCGGCGCCGGGCCTGGTCCACCACTCCGATCGCGCCAGCCAATACTGCTCCAACGACTACTAGGCCGAGCTGCGCCGCCATGGCGTCCGGATCTCCATGTCGGGCAAGGGCAACTGCCATGACAACGCCATGGTCGAGACCTTGTTGGCTTCGCCGGCCTTCGGCTCAAGACCCTGAAGTCCGAGCTGGTCTGGCGCACGGTCTTCCTCATCCGCGCCGAGGCCGAAACCGCCATCGGCCGCTACATCGATAGCTTCTACAACCTCGTCCGCCGCCGCTCGGCGTTGGACTTCACCAGTCCGGCCATGTTCGAGAGACAGGCCGGCCACTGAGCCACCCGCTCTCCATCAAAGCGGGCAAGTCCACCAGGGCTCATCAAAGTCCATGGACTGCATCGTCTCAATGCCGGGAAGCGGCTTCATCGGCTCCATGGACGAACGCCTCAAGGCTGGGTCGGCGGATCGCCGGCGAACGCCAGGCGAGCTGAGCTGAGCTCGGCCTCGCTGAATCCGCTGACCTGCGCCTCCTCTCGGAGTTGAGCCTCCGCGGCGGCGTCCGCCTCCGGACCGTCGCCATCGACGCGGGTCTCCGCCATTGTAGCGCCTTCCGCGCTCATCAGCATCATCACGCGCGACATCGGCTCCACTCCTTCAGCCAGCGTTCCAACGCTGAGGCCCGTCAGCCGCTCCAGACGAGTGTCCTTCGGAACGGCGTAGAGCGGGCGGGACGCGCCATGAAGACGTACGAGCGTGCATCCGTTAGCGGAATGGTAACACGCGAGAAGGCCTCTTATCGCGTGTAGTAGAGAGCCCCGGAGGCAGTGTGCGCTGCGCGCTTGGCTGAACGCAGGCGATGTCCGGGAAGGCTCAGTATTCCGTAAGGTAAACAAGGCGGGTCGGGCGGAGGCGCGGCGGTTGAGCGAGGACGCCGTGCGTCAGATCCTGCTGCGACGCGCGGAGCTGGCCGGAATAAAGGGCAAGCTGGCGGAGCCGGTAAGCCCACACGGGCTGCGAGCCGGATTCGTAACCACAGCCTATCGCGCAGGAGTCCCAGACGAGGAGATTATGGGCCACACGCGCCATCGTAGCCTCACAACCATGCGAAGCTACGTTAGACGCGCAAAGCTCAACCCAAAAAGTGCTTCATCCAAACTAGGGTTATGAAAGTTCACCACCACGATCTTCATTGCACAGAGCACGCATCTACCAAATCCAAACTCGGTAGTTATCGTTTCGGCACGGCAGCAGATGTGCATGGCCGCATCGGCGATCTCTGTGAAGTTCTCGCTTCTATTCCCGCTAGGAGTAGGTGAGGACAGAACGCATGATATGACTCACGATCCTATTATAAGAAAGGGACACACACAGCTTGATCGGTCGTCGGTCGGCGAAGAGCGGTGGCCGGCTATGCTGTGTCTCCAGGGGGCGCCTGTCGAACACGACCATGCCCCTGGTGTGCAGCCCGTCGAGCTCGACGGCGGCACGGCATTCAGCGTAGCGCGTGAGGTGCGGCGCGACATACGGCAGCACGGCGCAAGCATCGTGCTGAGGCGCGATCGCGAGGCCGGTGACCGCGATCTGACGCGACCGGTAGAACCTCATAACCTTGCCGATGAAGGTCGCGGTTCGCCTCCCGCTGGCTTCCAGCCGAGCGATGTGGCGGTCCTGGAGCCCGACCCCGGACGTGAGGTCGTATCCAACCATATGCATCGGTATGGACGAGGCGAGCAGGGCGTCCAGCGCCTCGGGGTCGTTGAAGGCGTTGAACTCGGCCACGGGGGTCGTGTTGCCTCGGCCGGCCGTGCCGCCCATGACCGACAGCGAGGCGATGCCTGCCTCCATGCGCGGATGGCGCGAGAGCGCGCTCGCCAGATTTGTCAGCGGGCCCGTCGCGATGATCGAGATCGGTTCGGGTCCCAAAGCCTGCTGCGCGATGAACTCGACCGCGTCAATGGCCTCCGCCCGCCGCCCTGACGCCGGCAGGTCCGCCCCGTCCAGCCCTGACCGGCCATGGACGTTGGCGGGTGTGCGGTCTCCCCGGAGCGGCGCCTCGGACCCGCGAAACACCGGGATAGCCAGGCCGGCCAAGTCGAGGAAGTCCAGGGCGTTCCGCGTCGTCTGCTCGACGGACGCATTGCCGAAAACGGTGGTGACGCCCACGACATCCAGCGCGGACGCCGCAAGCAGGATGGCCACGACGTCGTCATGGCCCGGGTCACAGTCGATGATCCATCGCATGCGCCTGAAACCTAGCAAATCGTCCTGCCGGCCGGCGCATCCTTAGAATACAGCCGGTCGATCTCGGGCCTGAAGGGCATGGCGTCGCGTGCGCCGCGCCGCGTCACGGTGAGGGCCGAAGCCGCGGACGCGAAACGCGCCGCGTCCACCGGCCTCGCGCCCTCGCTCAGGGCCGCTGCGAACGCCCCGTTGAAGGCGTCGCCGGCGGCCACCGTATCGATCACCTCCACCTCATGAGCGGCGACAGATATGGGCACATCATCTTCGCACAGGAGCAGTGATCCCCGGCCGCCTAGTTTTATGACGACGTTGCCAACCCCCATGGCGCGGATCCGCCTGGCGGCCGCGACAAAGTCGATCTCGCCAGGCCCCAGGCCGAGCAAGGTCCGCACCTCGCTCTCATTGGGCGTCAGCCAATCGACGCTGGTCAGCAGCTCGCCCGGCAGGGCGCCCGCAGGCGCGGGGTCGAGAATGAAGGCGGCGCGAGCCGCCCGGGCTAGCCGGGCTGCGCGCAGCACCGCCTCCAGCGGAATTTCGAGCTGGCATAGGATCACGCTCCGCCCCGCGAACTGATCCTCCGTGAGCATTGATGGCAGCAGCAGGGCGTTGGCGCCCGGCTTCACGACGATCATGTTATCGCGTCCGGCGGCGCTCATGACCACCGCCACGCCAGACGGCGCCTGGGCGGCGAGCACGTGATCGACCGCGATCCCGTCGCTCTCCAGAGCCTCGCGAAGAGAGCGGCCGCGTGGGTCATCGCCCACGCAGGCGACCATCGCGACAGAACCGCCGGCGCGCGCCGCAGCCACGGCCTGGTTGAGGCCTTTGCCGCCGACCGTCTGTTTGAAGGTGTCCGCCACGACCGTCTCGCCGGGCGTGGGGAGGCGGTCCACGTTCAGCACATAGTCCATATTGGCGCTGCCGACGAATAAGAAGTACTTCAACAAGAACGTATCCGATTCATAAAAAATATAGAGCATCTCTCGCCTCGAGACCCGCACCGGAACCCTAGTCCGGGGGCGGAGAACGGTGACGGGTCACGTCAACCTCGCCGTGGCGGGCGAAAAGTTCGCTCAGCATGTCGCGCATGAGCAGGCCCGGCCGGTCGCTGGCCATGCTCACCTCTACGCTCCGGCCCTGGAGCGGAACGTCCCAGTCCGTGTCCTCTAGGATGTAGCGGTCCTCCTCGACGACGGCCCGGTCGAAGCGGATCACGTCCTCAGTCGAGGTGTCGGCCTCCGTGTCGTTGCGGAAGCAGAACTGGATGATCTGTGAGCGACGGTCGTCGATCGGGGTGGCGCAGGTGACGATGGAGTGGATCAGGCCGGTCGGGTAGGTGATCTGGTTCTTGCGTATGAAGGGCATATACCAATTCCCGCGACCCGAGCGGGTCGTCGTGTCGTCCTCCATGCGAAGGATCTCCTTCTGCAGCGCGCGGTTCACGACGTCGACTTCGGAGCGGAACAGGAAGCCGTTGTCCAGCTTCTCGATCGTGAACTTCGCTGGCTTGGGCGAGGAGGCGTCGCCGAAGGTGCTCGCGTGCACGAAGGCGATGTGCGCGCCATCGAAGCTGTTCTCCATGAGCCGCAGGCCCGCGCAGTTCCATACGTCGTAGAACTGGTCGATCTTGCGGAAGCCTGGAAGCGCCGCTTCCTCGAAGTCCGGGATGGGCGCGATCGGATCTTCCAGCGCCACCCAGGCGTAGCCGTAACGCTCGGCTGCGTGATAGGCCGGGACACGCATCTTGTTGGACAGCCCGCCTTCAGGGACCTGCGGGATGTGCACCACGTAGCCTTCGGAATTAAACTGCCAGCCGTGGTAGCCGCACACCACCCGGCCCGCTTCACACCGGCCCTTGGAGAGCTTGGCGGTGCGATGGCAGCACCGGTCGGCGATCGCCGCCACCGCTCCGGACTCCGTCGTCCAAAGGACGATGTCTTCATCCAGAAGGCGAAACGGCTTCGGCCCTTCGGCCAGATCGGCCATGGGCATCACCGGATACCAGAAGCGACGCAGGACGGGTTGCTTCGTGACCAACATGATGCGCTCCCGTCGCGAGCCGGACGGCTCCGGCTCTTCAATCGGCAGATCAGCGCGCGTCCAGAAGCATCAAATTGTGATCGGACCGCTGCCGATTTGCGCCTGAAGCGACGCGCGACCGGCCTGCGCCCCGCAGGGCTGGAACCCCCGCCCGGCACGTCACGGCTGGACGCTCTAATAGGCAACGTACGGGGCGCATATTCATCCTTCAGCACGGTCGTGGGAAACCCTTAAGGTCTGAACGCAGGCGCAACGGCCTTGTGCGGCGGCGGCGCATCGCAGGGTGAGGCGATCGGCGAGGTCATGCTGCGAAACTGGGCGGACCTCTCTAGCAACGACTTCAAGGCGATCGACCCGGCACGGGCGGTGGCCCTGATGCCCGTGGCGGCCATCGAGCAACACGGGCCGCACCTGCCCGTGTCGGTGGACGCCGACATCAACGCCGGCATCGTCGCCGCTTGCGCGGCGCTGGGCGTGGAGACGCCGGTCTACGTTCTGCCGCAGCTGCCGATCGGCAAGAGCGACGAGCACGCCGCCTTCCCCGGGACGCTCGTGATCGGCGCCGAGACACTCCTGCGGATGTGGCTGGAGGTGGCGGAGTCCGTCGTCCGCGCCGGTTTCCGCAAGTTGGTGATCCTGAACTCCCACGGCGGCCAGCCTCAGATCATGGAGATCGTGGTGCGTGAGCTGCGGGTCCGGCACGGCGTCCTGGCCGTGTCGGCCAACACCTTCGGGCTGGGGCTGCCGCCCGGCCTGTTCGATGCGGAGGAGATCGCCCACGGCATCCACGGCGGCGCGATCGAGACCTCGATAATGATGCACCTGCACCCCGAGCGCGTGCGGACGGACGCGCTGGCGGATTTCGCCTCCACCGGGCCTTGTCTGGAGAGGGAGTACGCCCTGCTGAGACTGGAGGGCCCGATCGGGGTCGGGTGGATGACGCAGGACATCAACGCCGCCGGCGCCGTCGGGAACGCCTCGGCGGCGGACGCCGGACTCGGCCGGCAGTGCGTGGAGGTCGCGGCGCGCGGCTTGGCGGCGCTGCTGGACGACGTCAGCCGCTATCCGACGGACCAGCCACCGTTCGCGCCGCTGCGAGCTTCCTGATGCCTGAAGCCGCACTCCACAGGCCGGGCCGGCAGTCGCATGGACTGCAGATAGCGGAAGGCGACACCAATTACTTTGTCATTCTGTTCGATCCCGCCACGGACGGTTTCGACCATATCTGCGTCGTCGAAATCTTCCGTGTCGGCGGCAGGACGCCACCAAACAGCCACCGCGCGGCGCACGAGTTCTTCCACGTGCTGCATGGAGAGGGCCGTGCGCTCTGCCAAGGGAAGGCGATCGAGCTGGTCCGAGGCGACTCGCTCCTGCTGCGGCCCGGCGCAGAGCACGTCGTCGAGAACACCGGGTCCACCAAGCTCTAC
>CAXUCS010000113.1:0-7236 GCA_964249365.1 uncultured Caulobacteraceae bacterium
GCGGCGCCCGGCTCGGCGGCGCCGGATTGGAGGCCGGGACGGCTCTGGGAGGTCGGACCTGATGCGCATCATCCAGCTGAGCGACATCCACTTCGGCGCGGTGAACGTCGCGGCGCTCGAAGCAGCCACGGCGCATGTCCTGGAGGCAGGCGCCGACCTCCTGATGGTCACCGGCGACCTGACGCTGAACGGGCTGCCGAGCGAGTTCAAGGACGCGGAAGCGTGGCTGGCGCGCCTGCCGCAGCCGCTCCTGGTCACGCCCGGCAACCACGACACGCCCTATTGGAACCTGCCGCTCCGGGCGCTCCACCCGTTCAACCGCTACCGCCGGTACATCGGCACGCCTCAGGCCTCGCGCCTGGACCTCCCGGGGCTGCATGCGCGGATGTTCAACACCGCGCGCGGTTTCCAGCCCCGGCTCGACTGGTCCAAGGGCGCGGTCAACCTCGGCCTCGCGGAGGCCGCCGTGGAGGCGCTGGGCGGCTTCCCGCCCGACGAACTCCGACTGATCGGTTGTCACCATCCGCTGGTGGAGGTGGCGGGCTCGCCGGTGACGGGCGATGTCCATCGGGGGCAGGCGGCCGCCCGCCTCTTCTGCGAGGGGGACGTAGACCTCGTCCTGACCGGCCACGTCCACACGCCCTTCGCCGTGGCCCTGCCGTTCGGCGACGCCATGACCTACGCGGTCGGGGCGAGCACTTTGTCCCTGCGGGTCCGAGGAGTCCCGCCGGGCTTCAACGTCCTGGACGTCTCGCCGGAGAGGGTGGAGGTGACCGCGCTCGGCTGGAACGGCGACGCCTACGAGACCTGGCGGGTCTGGCGGCTGCCGCGGCGCAGCGCGCCGCCCGGAACCGCTCCAACCGCCCGACTCTCGAAGGCCGAGGTGATCCTGAAAGACGAAGAGCCCGGCGGCGTCGCCGCCGGGCCCTGAGCCGTCACGCCCGCCTCAGCGGTTCAGACGCCGCGGCCTCGTACCAGGTGCATGACAAGGGAGACCAGGAACAGGACGAGGAAGACGACGAAAAGGATGTGGGCGATGGACGCCGCCGTCCCTGCAATGCCGCCGAAACCCAGCAGGCCGGCCACCAACGCCACCACCAGGAAAATCAAGGCCCATCTCAGCATCGCTCACTCCTCTCGCTCACGGAGCGGGACACGGCAGGCGCGCCGATCCCTCCATCCGCCCAAGTGTGTAAACGTGTGTTTCGCCGGGACGTTCCTAGGCGCGGCGAGGGTCGGGTTCGGCCTACCGCCGCTTCCGCTCGGGCGGCTTCGTGTCCGCCAGCCGCAGCAGGGTCGAGACGAGGGTCGGGTTGCGCCAGGCGAGCAATCCCGCCGCCACCGCCGCGCTGGCGGCGACCACCGGGCGATCGCTGACCATGGTGGTGAGCCGCTCGACCAAGCCGCTCTCGGCGCCGGGTTTGGCCGGCTTCGGCTTGGGTCCCTTGGCGCGTCCGAACATGAAGGCCGCGAGGGCGCCGACCAGGATCGCCGCAGCCAGGGTCACGCAGGCCGCGGCTCCGGAGGGGCCGATGTAGGTCCGCAGGAGCGCATAGAAGGCGAACGAGGCCGAAACCACCAGCACGCCGGCGGCGGCCGCCGCCGCAGCCAGAGCGATGACGAAGCTTACGAGTCTTGCGATCACCGGCGTCCGCCGGCGAAGAGAAGCCCGAGCACGAAACCCGCGCCGAGCGCGGCGAGCGTGGCGGCGAGGGGGCGCTCCTGCACGCGCTCAACCATGTACAGCCGGGCATGGTCGAGCTGGTCGCCGGCCTGGTCGGCGTAGTCCGACGCCTGACCCCGGAGCTGCTCCACGCCGTCGTCGAACGCCCGGCGGGCCTCCTTGCGCAGCTTGGGCAGGGCGCGCCGGCCCTCTTCGAACGTGTCGCGGACGCCCCGCGCCGTCTGCCGGGCGCTGTCTACGGTGTCGCCCGCCTTGGATGCGACCGGGTCTAGGGCCGAGGAAGCCGCCATGGTGAGCCTCATTAATATGGGTTGCCGCGGCGGAACGCCTGCCCCTAGGCGCGGTTCCGGTTGTCGCCGCTCAGGCGGCCGCCCTGCGCCGCGAGGGATGGAAGAACAGGGCCTGGCCGATGGCCGCCTTCACCGTCTCCGGCTGGAACGGCTTGGTGATGAGGAAGGTCGGCTCCGGCCTTTCCCCCGTCAGGAGGCGTTCGGGGAAGGCGGTGATGAAGATCACCGGGACGTCGTAGCGGCCGAGGATGTCCTTGACGGCATCGATGCCGGAGGAGCCGTCGGCCAGCTGTATGTCGGCCAGCACCAGCCCGGGCGTGGCGCGGCTGACCGCATCCACCGCTTCCTTGCGGGTGGCGGCCACGTCCAGCACGGAATGACCGAGCTCCTTCACCAGCGCCTCGATGTCGGCGGCGATCACCGGCTCGTCCTCGATGATCAGGACGTCGGTCGCCAGCTCCGCATCGATCTCGCCCTGCGCTTCGGAGATCAGCAGTTCGATCTCGCCCGCGCTCGCGCCCAGGATCTGGCCGACCTCCTGAGGGTTGAAGCCTTCCAGAGCCGTCAGGAGGAAGGCCTGCCGCGAGCGGGGCGCGATACGCATCAGCCGGCGCGAGGCGTCGTCATCGGAGCCGTTGTCGTTGCGCGCCTCCAGCTGCGCACCCGTCCCGTCCCAGATCGTGTGGAAGACGTGGTAGAGCGCCACCCGGGGCGTGAGATGCGCAGGGAGCGCACGCTCCCCGGCGGCGAGCGCCTCCAGCGAAGCGCGCACATAGGCGTCGCCTGCCGCCTGTTCTCCGGTCAGGGCGCGGGCGTAACGCCGCATATAAGGCAGATGCGGCGCCAGCCGCTCAAGCAGACCCATACCGCCTCCAAGGACGCCCGCACCCGGCGCCGCGTGACAAGCCGTCCCATGCGGCCTCTACGCACGTCCTGTCAACTTGGCTCGCCCGATCGGCCAGCACCCTGTCATTTGCGGGACCGGCAAAGGGAACCTTGGAGAAGGCCGGTGGGTTCTGCGGCATCGCTCCACTTCGGTGGTGGAAGCGCTTGAGGCGCGTCACTTGGCATCCAATCCTAAGGACCCCGACCCGGCCGGCGCTCCGCAGAGCCCTGCGGCGTCCGAGCCGACGCTGGACGAGGCGCGGCTGCGCCAGCAAGCGATCGGGGTGAAGCTGCGCCACATGTTCGACGAGGTCGTGAACGAGCCCGTCCCACAAGACTTCCTTGATATCCTGCGTCGCGCCGATGATAAGGGGGATGCAGGCGGTAAGGGCTGATGGTCCAACGTAACAACCTAGACGCCGCCTCGGAGGCGGTGTTCCAGCGCGACCTCGTTGCGCTCATCCCCCATCTTCGAGCCTTCGCCCGGACCTTGTGCGGCGACGCCGCGGCCGCCGACGACCTCGCCCAGGACGCCACGCTCAAGGCCTGGGACGCGCGCTCCAGCTTCCAGATGGGCACCAACATGAAAGCCTGGACTTTCATGATCCTGCGCAACCAGTTCTATTCGGAGAAGCGGCGGTCTTGGCGCCAGTCGCAGCTGGACCAGGAGGCCGCCGAGCGGACCCTGGTCGCCGCCGACGATCCCGAGGCGCCCGTGGCGCTCGACGAGATGCGCCTGGCCATGGGCATGCTGCCGACCGAACAGCGCGAAGCCCTCATCCTGGTCGGCGCCGGCGGCTTCGCCTACGAGGAAGCGGCCGACATCTGCGGCTGCGCGGTCGGCACGGTGAAGAGCCGGGTCAGCCGGGCGCGCCGGGCGCTGCAGGGCATACTGGAGCTGGGCGCCTATTCGCGCGACGGTTCGCCGGCGGGCGAGGCGATGCGCTCCATCCTGAACGACGCGGAGCGCCTGAGCGGACCGCGCTGAGATGGCGCCCCGTCCGCGCCGATCCAGCATCCGCTTCCGCCTGGGCCTGACGCTGGCGGTCGCGCTCCTGCCGATCCTTGTGCTCGGTGCGCTGCAGTTCCTGACCGAATACCACCGCGTCGGTCAGGCGCGTCAGGCGACCCTGACCCAGGCGGCGGCCCGAAGCGGCGTCACCGCCCGCGCGCGGGTGCAGGGCGCGATGGCGCTCCTGGAAACACTGAGCCCCCAGGCCGTGGGGCTGGAATGCACGCCACGGCTGGCCGCGATCCTCGACGGGCTGCAGGGCTACCGCAACATCGTGCGGCTGGACGCGGCCGGACGTGTGGTTTGCGCGGCCGCCTCCGTCTCACCGGCCGCCGACCGGGCGAGCCTGCCGTGGTTCCGCAGCCTGGCCGCCGGCGCCCGGACGGCGGTGGCGCGCTCTCGCATGGCGGGCGAGCCAGCCCTGATCGCCGCGACGCGGGCTGAAGGACGCGACGGCCGGTTCCAGGGCGCGCTGGTGGCCACCATCGTGCTCTCCAACCTCAAGCCGGACACCTCCGACCCCACCCTGCCGCGGGGAACCACCGTCGGCATCCTCTCACAGGACGGCCAGCTCCTGGTGCAGTCGGATCGCTCGGCCCCCGGCGTGCTGCCCGCCGACTGGCGACGGCGTTTCCAGCGGGGCGAGACCCTCTTCACGGTGCAGGACCGCACCGGGCGCGCCCGCGACCTGGCCCTCGCGCCCTTCCTGGATGGGGCGGCCTATATGCTGCTCTCCGCCCCGTCCGTCAGCCTGTTCCGCTGGGCGCGGCTGAACCCGTTCAGCGCCATCGTCTACCCCATCCTAGCCTGGCTGGCGGCCTGGATCGCGGTCTGGTTCGCGGTGGACCGGGTCGTGATCCGCTGGCTCCACTATCTCGACCGTATCGCCTCCATCTATGCGCGCGGCCGCTTCACGGTTCGGCCGCTCAAGGCGGAACGGGCGCCGGCCGAGATCCGCGACCTCGCGCAAACGCTGGACGCCATGGCGAACGGAATCGTCGCCCGCGACCTCAGCCTGCGGGAGTCGCTGGCGCAGAAGGACACGCTGATGCGCGAGATCCACCATCGGGTGAAGAACAACCTCCAGGTCATCACCAGCCTCCTGAACATGCAGCAGCGGGCGCTGACCGACCCGGCGGCGCGGGCGGCGATGAGCGACACCCGTCAGCGCATCACCGCGCTCGCCCTCATCTACCGCGCCCTCTACCAGGGGCCGGACCTGCGCCGGGTGGACGTGCGCCAGTTCCTGGAGGAGCTGGTCGGCCAGCTCGGGGCCGGGGAAAGCGGGCGCCCCGATCCGATCCGCACCGAACTGCACGCCGACGACCTCGAGATCGATCCGGACAAGCTCGCGCCGCTCGCGCTCTTCGCGGTGGAGGCGATCACCAACGCCAGGAAGCACGCCTTCGGCGAAGGGGGCGGACTGATCGAGGTTCGCTTCCGGGTGCAGGGCGACCTCGTCACCCTCGACATCGTGGACAACGGTCGGGGGGACGCCCAGTCCCTCTCCACCTCAGGGGTCGGACGCACGCTGATGAGCGCCTTCGCCCGCCAGCTCCGCGGCGAAGCCCAGGTGGAGGCGGAGGCGGCGGGAGGAGTACGGGTGCGGCTCACCTTTCCCCGTCCGACCCTGCCGGAGGACGTCGCTGCGGGGAACCGCGCGGCGGCGTGATCGTTCAGCCCTGACATCTAGGGGAGACCATCCGATGCGGAAGGTTCTAGTGCTTCTCGCGGCCGCAGCCGCGGTGTCGACCGCAGCTTGTAACACCATCGCCGGCGCAGGCCGCGACGTCAGCTCCGCAGGTTCGGCCGTGACCGACACCGCCCACGACGCGACGCCGCACTAAGATGCGCAGGATCGCGATCCTCCTTGTGGCGGCCGCAGCGCTCGGCGTGGCCGCCTGCAACACGCTCGCCGGAGCCGGACAGGACACGGCCGCCGCCGGCCACGCCGTGACCGACACCGCCAAGGACGCCACGCCCCACTAGGGCGACGGCCAGCGATGAGGACCAGAAGCGCCCCGTAGCGTCGCTGCGGGGCGCTTTCGCGTCCAGGATATCGGCTTCGCCCTTCACCGCGACGGGCCGAGGTCCTACTCCAGCGGTCATCAGGCAGCCGGGACAGCGGGGCGATGACGCGGACCGAGGCGGCCGATATCCGGGTGGTGGTGGCGGCCTCCGCGGCAGGGACGGCCTTCGAATGGTATGACTTCTTCGTCTTCGCGCCGCTCGCCGCTGTCCTCGCCAGGGTGTTCTTCGCCGGATTGAACGACACCGCGGCCTACGCCTTCGCGCTGGGCTCCTTCGCTGCGGGCTTCGCCTTCCGCCCGCTCGGGGCCCTGATCTTCGGGCGGGTCGGCGACCGGAGCGGGCGCAAGGGAGCCTTCCTCGTCACGGTGGTGATGATGGGAAGCGCCACCGTCTGCATCGGCCTCCTGCCCGGCTATCGCCAAGCCGGCCTCGCGGGGCCGGCTCTGTTCATCGCACTCCGTATCGTGCAGGGGGTCGCGCTCGGCGGCGAATGGGGCGGGGCGGCCATCTACATCGCCGAGCATGCTCCCGCCCGCAGGCGGGGCGAGCTGACGAGCTGGATCGGCGCGGCGGCGGCCTTCGGGCTCGGCGGCGCGCTCCTCGTCACCCTCGTCACGCGCGCGCTCGTGGGCGAGGCGGCCTTCGCCGACTGGGGTTGGCGCATACCCTTCCTGGCCTCCGCGCCGCTCCTGGCCATCTCCGTCTGGTTCCGGCTTAAGCTGTCGGAAAGCCCCGTCTTCGCCCGGATGCATGCGGAGGGCCGCCGCTCGGCCCGGCCCTATGCCGACGCCTTCCTGGACCCCGCCAACCTCCGCCGGGTGCTGGTGGCGCTGTTCGCCGTCATGGTGGCCCAGGGCACGGTCTGGTACACGACCTTCTTCTACGGCCAGTCGTTCCTGGAGAAGGTGGCGCACGTGGCGCCCGGGACGGTGAACGCCGTCATGATCGCGCTCGTGGCCCTGTCCGCCCCGCTCTACGTCGCCTTCGGCCGGCTGTCGGACCGGATCGGGCGCAAGCCCGTCATGGTGGGCGGCATGGTGCTGTTCACCGCCGCGCTCTGGCCGGGCTTCCACCTGATGAGGCAGGCCGCCGACCCCCTGCTGGCCGCGGCGGAGGCGCGCGCGCCGGTCACGGTGCGGGCCGACCCGGCGGACTGCTCGCTGCAGTTCGATCCCGTCGGCCGGGCCCAGTTCCGCTCGAGCTGCGACATGCTGAAGGCGGCCCTGACCAGCGCCGGCGTCGACTACCGCCAGGTGCCCGCGCGTGGGCCGGCGACGGCCGCGGTCGGCGGCCGGCCGGTGCAGGCCGTGGCCGGGCGCGGGCGCGCCGCGCCC
>CAXUCS010000114.1:0-492 GCA_964249365.1 uncultured Caulobacteraceae bacterium
GGACGAGGCGCGCCGCATCCGCGAGCAGCTGATCCGCTACAACCCCACCCGCAGCGACGGCTTCTCCATCGGCAAGCCCAACTTCCGCGGCCTGGTCCAGCTCTCCGATCGCCGGGGCGTGCCGGCCGAGGCCTTCCGCGGCGACAACACGGGCCTGGTCTTCCCCCATGCGCTGCACATGTCGGGCAGCGGCTGCGTCGCCAGCATGGCCAGGGAGCTCGGGGTCAAGACCGACGGCCAGGGCGCGCTCGGCTGTTCGAGCTGCCACACGGCCACGGCCGACGGCAAGACCTTCGTCCCCGTGGAGATGCAGCGGAACTGCTCGGCCTGCCACTCCCTGACCTTCGACACTTTCAACGGGATCAACCGGAGCCTGCCGCACGGCCAGCCCCAGCTGGTGGTCGCCACCATGCTCGACTTCTACAAGGCCGCCGCCACCGACGTGGCGCGGGGCGCGGTCGGCGACCAGCGCCGCCTGCCCGGCCAGGATCT
>CAXUCS010000114.1:502-3156 GCA_964249365.1 uncultured Caulobacteraceae bacterium
GGACCGTAGCGCCCTGATGCGGCAGGTCGCCTTCACCCATGCCGACAGCCGCGCCGTCGACCGTATCCGCGCCATCTTCTCGCCGGGCGGCTCCTGCTACGGCTGCCACCAGATCACCCGGCCGACCAGCGGGCTGAACTACGGCGTGGCGCCCGTCGTGCTGCAGCAGCACTTCCTGCCCCGCGCGGAGTTCGACCACGGCGCGCACATGACCGCCGGCATGAGCTGCGAGCAGTGCCATGCGGCCAGGAGCTCCCAGTCCGCCACCGACGTCCTGATGCCGTCGATCGACACCTGCCGCTCCTGCCACGCCGGCGAGCACGCCGAGGCCAAGGTCGCCTCGCCCTGCATCAGCTGCCACACCTTCCACGCCGCCGATCCCAGCGCCCCGGCGCTGAAGGGCCACGAGATGGAGGTGATGGGCGACGGGCGCCGCCGCATTGCTGCCGCCGCGCCGGTGGACGGGGCGGGGAGCCCGTTCCCGCGGCGGGCGACGGAGCCGCAGCGCCAGCCATGATCACCGAACTCGGCCACTACGCGCTCGTGCTCGCCTTCCTCGTCGCCCTGGTCCAGGCGGGGGCGGGCCTGTGGGGCGGCCACAGCCGCAACCCCCACGCCATCGGCCTGGCCGGCCCCGCCAGCGCGACCGCCGCGGGGCTCTGCGCCATCGCCTTCGGCGTGCTGACCTGGGACCACGTCTCCTCCGACTTCAGCGTCCAGAACGTGTTCCAGAACAGCAACTCCGGCCTGCCGCTGATCTATCGGATCGCCGGCGTGTGGGGGAACCACGAGGGCTCCATGCTGCTCTGGATCGTCACCCTGGCGCTGCTCGGCGGGCTGGTGGCGGTCCTGGACCGCAACCTGCCGCCGACGCTGCGCGCCCGGGTGCTGGGGGTGCAGGCGGTGATCGTGGGCGCCTTCATCGGCTTCGCGCTGTTCACCTCCAACCCGTTCACGCGCCTGACGCCCGCGCCGCCGGACGGGCAGGACCTGAACCCGCTGCTGCAGGACCCGGGCCTCGCCTTCCATCCGCCCTTCCTCTACCTCGGCTTCGTCGGCTTCTCGGTCGCCTTCTCCTTCGGGGTCGCGGCGCTCCTGGAGGGCAGGGTCGATCCGGCCTGGGCGCGGTGGGTCAGGCCCTGGACGCTCGGCGCCTGGACCAGCCTGACGCTCGGCATCGGCATGGGTGCGGCCTGGGCCTACTACGTGCTCGGCTGGGGCGGCTTCTGGTCCTGGGACCCGGTGGAGAACGGCTCGCTCATGCCCTGGCTGGCGGGCACCGCGCTCCTCCACTCCGCCGCGGTGATCGAGAAGCGCGACACGCTCAAGGCCTGGACCATACTGATGTCCATCACGGCCTTCTCCACCTCGGTGCTCTCCACCTTCGTGGTCCGTTCGGGGCTCCTCACCAGCGTCCACGCCTTCGCCAACGACCCCCGGCGCGGGCTCCTCCTGCTGGCCATCTGCCTGGTCATGACCGGCGGCGCGCTCCTCCTCTACGCGCTGCGGGCCCACACCCTGAAGGCGGGCGGTGCCTTCCAGCCGGTGAGCCGGGAGTCCTCGCTGGTCCTGAACAACCTCCTCCTCTCGGCGGTGCTCTTCACCGTCGCGATCGGCACCTTCTGGCCGATCGTGGCGGAGGTGGCGTTCGGCCAGCGCATCTCGGTCGGCGGCCCCTACTACGTCAGGACGGCGGTGCCGCTGGCCGCGATCCTGGCGCTCTTCATGTCGCTGGGCGTGCAGCTGCCGTGGAAGCGGGGCGACTGGCGCGCGGCGCTGAAGCGCCTGCGCGCCGCCGCCGCCGTGACCCTCCTCGCCGCCGCCGCCGGCTTCTGGCTCAGCGGCCAGAGCAGGGCCCTGTCGGCGGTGGGCGTGGCCATGGCGGTCTGGATGGTGGCGGGCGCGGTGGCCGACATCGCGCTCCGCATCCAGCTCGGCCGGGTGGGCGCCTCCCAGCTCTGGCGGCGGGCGGTGAACCTGCCGCGCTCCACCTGGGGGGGCACGCTGGCCCACGCCGGGCTCGGCGTCTGCGTGCTCGGCATGGTGGGGACCACGCTCTGGGCCAGCGAGAAGCTGACGGTGATGCGTCCGGGCGAGCGGATGCAGATCGCCGGCTACACCCTCCGCTTCGACACCATCGACCCGCGCACCGCCGACAACTTCCAGGCCGACACCGCGAGCTTCACCGTCTTCCGCGGCGACCGCCAGCTCGCCGTCCTCCATCCGGAGCGCCGCTGGTTTCCGATCGCCCAGACGCTGACCACCCAGGCCGCCAATCGCCTCACCCCACTCGGCGACCTCTACCTCGTGGTCGGCGATCCCCGCGGAGAGGACAACACCGCCTATGTGGTGCGTGCCTACGTCCACCCGCTGGTGGGGCTGATCTGGCTCGGCGTGCTGATCATGGTGGGGGGCGGGGTGGTCTCGCTGTCCGACCGCCGCTACCGCATCGGCGCGCCCGTCCGCCGCCTGAAGCCCGCGCCCGCGGGCCTGGTGGCGGCCGAATGAGGCGCGCTCGCCTTCTCGCCCTTGCCGCCGTCCTGAGCTTCGCCTCGGCCGGGACGGCTCTGGCCGTGAACCCCGAGGAGCAGCTGGCGAACCCGCAGGCCGAGGCCCGCGCGCGCGCCATCAGCCGCGAGCTCCGCTGCGTGGTG
>CAXUCS010000114.1:3166-7193 GCA_964249365.1 uncultured Caulobacteraceae bacterium
TCCAGCGCCCCCGTGGCCCAGGCTTTGCGCAAGCTGGTGCGCGACCGCATCGTGGCGGGCGACAGCGACGCTCAGGTGGTCGCCGCCGTCACCGCCCGCTACGGCGACTTCGTCCTCCTGAAGCCGCGCTTCGACGCCTCCACCGCCATCCTGTGGCTGGGGCCCTTCACGGTGCTGGGGCTGGGGGCCGTCGGCGCCCTCGCCTACGTTCGCCACCAGGGCGAAGGGGGGTACGATCCCGCCCCCCTGACCGACTCCGAGCGGGCGGTCCTGGCGGAAGACATGGGGAGCTAGGCCCTGGCCGCTTCACCCATGCCGCCGAGGATCGCGGGGGAGGACCAGGGGCCATGCTGACGATCGCCCAGATCAGCGACCTGCATGTCACCACCGCCGACGACCCGCTGAACCAGAACCGCAACGCGGAGCGGCTTGCCGAGGTGCTCCAGTCCATCGACCGGTTGCGTCCGCGCCCGGTCGCCATCGTCGCGTCCGGCGACCTGGTGGACCGCAACAGCCTCCCCGAATACCTGGAGCTTCGCAAGGCGCTGAAGGACGTGGAGCTGCCGATCTACTTCGGCATGGGCAACCACGACGCCCGCGCGCCCTTCCTGGAGGCCTTCGCCGGCCCCTTCGCCCGCACCGACGAGAACGGCTTCGTCCAGTACGCCGTCGACTTCGAGGACCTGCGGGTGATCATGTGCGACACCTTAGACGAGGGGCGCCACAGTGGGGCCTTCTGCGAGCGCCGCGCCGCCTGGCTCGCCCGGACGCTGGACGAGCGGCCGGAAGCGCCGACGCTCCTGGTCATGCACCACCCGCCGGTCGCCAGCGGCATCGCCTGGATGGACCCGGCGGAGGACATGGGCTGGATCGCGAACCTGGAGGCGGTGGTGCGCGGGCGCCCGCAGATCAGGGCCATCGCGGCGGGCCACCTGCACCGCGGCTTCACCACCACCTTCGCCGGCCACACGCTCGCCGCCTCACCCGCCAGCTCCATCCAGCTCACGCTGGACCTGTCGCCCGTGGACATGCGTCACGCGGACGGGCGCGAGATCCTGGTGGAGGAGCCTCCGGCCTACCTGCTGCACATGTGGCACGCCGGGGAACTGGTCACCCATACCGCCCTGGCGGGTCCCTTCCCGCCGGCGGTCCACTACACCAGGCCCTTCATCACGGGCGCGGCGTAGAGCCCTTCCCCATAGGGGGGAAGGGCCTGATGCCTCAGTTCGACGGGTGCGCGGTCGTAGGTGCAGGGGCGTCCGCGGCCGGCGCGGCGTAGAGGCTGTCGGCGTCGGGCGCGCCGGCCTTCTTCAGATAGGCCCGGAAGGCCTCGCGCGAGGCGCGCTTGCAGCCCCCCGTGCGGTCGGCCTGGAGGATGGCGTCCAGCGTCGTCAGCGCCTCGGCGCCCGGGCAGAAGCCCCGCCGCGCGCCGAAGCTGCGCCCCGTGGGCGGGGCCTGGAACAGGGCGTGCAGCGCGTCGAACCGGCCGCTGTCGGCCTGGGCGCTCTGCGCGCCCGGCAGGGTCGCGCCGCCCGCGCCGCCCTGCAGCGTCACCACCTCGCCGGAGGTGCGGATCACCGTCACCCGCTTGCCGGCGCCGATGGCGAGATGGGCGCCGGCGTCGAGCGACTGGCCCGTCTTCACCGAGGGATCGGTGGAGCTGACCACGATGAAGTCGTGCGCCAGGGCCGCCCCGCCCGCCACCAGCGCCAGCGCACAGCCAAGGACCAGTCTGCGCATCCGATGTTCCCCTGAGATTAGCGGTCGAAAAGGCACAGTTGAGCGCCCAGGATCGACGTGGTTGAACTACCACATCCTACGAGGCGCGAGAACGGAAAGACGCGCGGGGACCCCAGGGGCGTCAGTATGAGCCGTGTGAACCGAAGCCTTTCGGCGCCCTGGGTCGCCGGGCTGGAGGGGCTGCGCGCGCGCCTGGGCGGGGGCCTCCTCGTGCTGGTGTCGGCGGGCGTGGCGCTGGCGGCCGTGCTGCTCGGCCTGACCACGCCGGTCCGCTACGTGGAGAACCTGGCCTACGACCTGCGCGTCTCGCTGGGCGCACCGCCCAACGCCACCCCCATGGTGATCGTGAAGCTGGACGATGCGGCCATCGACGCCATGCGCCAGAGCTCGCCCTGCCGCTGCCTGGCCCCCATCGACAAGCTCTGGCTCGCCGACCTGATCGCCACGCTCGGGAACAAGGGCGTCAAGGCGGTGGCGGTGGACGTGCTCCTGGACACCTGGAAGGACCGGGCGGAGTTCGACGGCTTCGAGCGGCGGCTGGCCTCCACTCGCATGCCGATCGTGGCGGGGGTCGATCCGGACCTGAAGCCCGGCGCCGACTATCCCGTCGACCCCCGGCTGCACTACGCCGACGCCCGTTCGCTGGTCAGCAACGACTACGACGACAGCGTGCGGCGCTACGACCCGCGGCCGAGCCGGCTGCCGGCGCTCGCGGCGGAACTCGCGCGCGTATCCGGCGCGACGCCGCCGGCCGAGCCCTTCCTCCTCCGCTACCGCCGTCCCGAGCCCGGGCTGAGCGCGGAGAACCTGGGCGCCATCGCGCCCTCCTATTCCGCCGCCTATGTCGCCGCCCTTCCGCCGGAGCTCCTGGAGGGACGCCTCGCGCTGATCGGGGCGGTGACGCGCTCGGCGAGCCCCACCGCGGTCAGCATCAAGGAGGACATGCACGTCACCCCGCTCCGCTTCCTGCCCGGCCATTACCAGGGCACGCCCGGGGTGGAGGTCCACGCCCACGCGCTGGCGCAGATGATGGCCGGCGACCGCATCCGTCCCTTCGGCTGGGCGGGCTCGGTGCTGCTGGCCTTCGCGCTTGCGCTCGGCGGCGCGCTGCTCGGCCGCGCCACCCTGTCGTGGTGGCTGTCCTCCGGGGTCATCCTCGCGGTGGTGATCGGGGGCGCGCTCATCGCCTTCGCGCTCTACGCCGGGGCGGCGGTGATGGTCCCGGTGGCCGTGCCGGCCATCGCCTTCGCGCTCGCCTTCTTCGTCTGGAGCCGGCTCACCGCCGCGCGGCTCGCGGGCGAGCGCGCCTTCTACTCCTCCACCCTGGAGCGCTACCTCTCGCCCCAGGTGATCGAGCGGATCGTGGAGGGCGCCGAACCGGTGAAGATCGGCGCCGACGAGCGGGAGATCACCGTCCTCGTCAGCGACCTGGAGAGCTTCTCCACCCTGGTGGCCGACACGGAGATCAACCGCTTCTCCGTGGTCATCAACGCCTATTTCGACGGGCTGATCGACATCCTGTGGAAGCACGAGGCGCTGGTGGACAAGATGACCGGCGACGGGGTGATCGCGCTGTTCGGCGCGCCGGTGCTGCAGCCCGACCACGCCGACCGGGCCTTGGCCTGCGCGCGCGACATCGCCGCCTTCTCCGAGGCCTACAGCGCGAAGATGGCCGGGGAGGGCGTCCGCTTCGGCCGCACCCGGGTGGGGCTGAACTCCGGCGTCGGGCTGGTGGGCAACTTCGGAGGCGAGCGGCGCTTCAACTACACCGCCTACGGCCAAGTGGTGGTGATCGCCGCCCGGCTGGAGGCCGCCAACAAGGAGTTCGACACCACCACCCTCTTCAGCGCCGACACCTTCGCCCTGGCCAAGCACAAGGACGACGTGCGCGCACTCGGCGAGACGCGGCTGAAGGGCGTCGCCCAGCCCATCGCCGCCTACACCTTCGCCTGAAGCCGGGGCGCATGGGCGCGTCTGGGGCCTTACGCCGCTCCGCGGGCGCCCGTCCGGTGCGCTAAGGCTCGGCGTCCTGAACGGTCCCGCCCATGCTCTTCTTCCTCATCGTCGCGGCCCTGACGCTCGCGGTCGCCGCCGTCCTGGTCCGCCCGCTCCTGCGCGATCTCGGCGCACCGGCGGCGGCCGACCGCTACAATACGGCGGTCTACCGCGACCAGCTGGACGAACTGCAGCGCGACGCGGACCGTGGCGCCCTGCCGGAAAGCGAGACCGCCGGCGCCCGGCTGGAGATCGAGCGTCTCGGCCGGCGTGGCGAAGGCGTGGCGCGGCA
>CAXUCS010000115.1:0-7077 GCA_964249365.1 uncultured Caulobacteraceae bacterium
CGAGCGAGGCGGTCTGGCCTTCCAGCTTGCGGCGGACTTCGAAGGCGTGCTCGATCTCGCGGATGTCGAGCGGCGCGACCACCGTGCCGACCCGGGGGCGGCGCACCACCAGCCCCTCCAGCGCCAGCCGGCCGAGCGCCTCGCGCACGCCCGCAAGCCCGCAGGCGTAGCGCGCCGACAGCTGCCGCTCGTCCAGGACGCCGAGCGGGCGCAGCTCGCCCAGGATGATGTCCAGGAGGAGCTGTTCGTAGACGCGCGTCCTGAGGAGGCCCTCGGCCCAGTCGCCGAGCTCGGTCACGCTCTCCGCCGGACCCTTGCGGCCGGCCGTTGCTGACATGTTAGAGGCCCCGAGCCGGGCGGGGACTTGGCCGCTCATGGCCGCGACCTTAAGCAGCCGCCATGGGGACGCCTAGGCGCAATCGGCTTCGCGCAAGCCTGTTTGTCGGGGTCTGCGCGGGATTTCTCGGCGCAGGCGGCGCTCCCGCGCTCGCCCAGACGGCGCCGACCGGCGCAGCGCCGGCGCAGGCGGAGGAGGTCGTGGTCACGGCCGAGCGGCGCGGCGAAGACCTGCAGAAGACGCCGCTGGCGTTGAGCGTGGCGACCGCGCGCGACCTGGACGCCGGCTTCGTCCACGACCTCGCAGGGCTGAACGCGATCGTGCCCAGCCTGGAGATCACCCACGCCGCGGGCTTCGAGAACCTGGTCTCCATCCGTGGCGTCGGCTCGGAAACGCCGGAGAACGCGCTCGTCACCTCGCCGGGCGTGTCGCTGTTCGTGGACGGGGTCTACATCGCCAACACCATCTCGCTCGACCAGACGCTGTTTGACGTGGACCGGATCGAGGTGCTGCGCGGGCCGCAGGGCGTGCTCTACGGCCAGAGCTCGATCGGCGGGGCCATCAGCATCGTCACCGCCCAGCCGAGGCTCGGCAGCTTCGAGGGCCACACCGACGCCAGCGCGGGCGACTACGCCCTGTTCCGCGAGCGGGCGGCGGTGAACATCCCGCTTGGCGACACGGTCGCGCTGCGCCTGTCGGCCCAGGCCTTCGACCACGACGGGTTCACGCAGAACCTGGCGATCCCGCAGAACCGGCTGGACGACGCCCACGACGTCAGCGGCAAGGCGGCGCTCCTGTGGAAGCCGGACGCGCGCTTCTCCGCCACCCTGACGGGCCAGGTCTACCGCGCCGACCAGAACGGCGCGGCGCAGAAGAACATCGCCGAACGCGCCATCCCCGGCCTGGAGGATCCCCGCGTCGTGGACCAGGACTATCCGGCGCGCTTCGACCTCCTGACCCAGCTCTATCACCTGAACCTGCAGTGGGACCTGCCTGGCGTGACGGTGAAGTCCGTCTCCGCCTACCAGAGCCTGGACCACGTGCAGCAGGAGGACAGCTCCAGGAGCGCCTATGCCGTGCTCGGCCAGTACGACGATGTCGCCGCCTGGAACACCAGCCTGAAGAACTACACCGAGGAGCTTGACCTCCTCTCGCCCGCGGGCGCGCGGCTGCAGTGGACGGCGGGCGCCTTCCTCCTCGCCCAGACCAGCCGCCAGTTCATCGCGGAGTTCGAGAGCGGCTCGCCGGCCTCGCCCCCCACGCCCGCAGGCTTGGTGGTGGCGCCGGACATCGAGACGGCGCCGCCCTCCAACCTGCACTACGGCAACGACACGCGCCTCTCGCGCCAGTCCTATTCGGGGTTCGCCCAGGCGACCTACCCGCTCACCGCGCGGCTGCGCCTCACGCTCGGCGGCCGGGTGAACCACGACAGTTATGCGCAGCACGCCGACAACTTCTCGGCCTTCGCCATCGACACGGTGAGCCACGGCTACGACGACACGGTCGGGACCTGGCGGGCGCAGGCGGACTACGACGTCTCGGCGCACAGCCTCGCCTACGCCAGCGCGTCCAGGGGCTACAAGCCGGGCGGGGTGAACGGCGTCTACGGCCAGGCGGTGATCCCCGACACCTTCACGCCGGAGACCAACACCGCCTTCGAGCTGGGCTCGAAGAACGAGTTCCTCGGCCGCAGCCTCAAGCTGAACCTCGCCGCCTTCTACTATCTCTACCGTGACATGCAGTACATCGAGTACGATCCCGTGCCGTTCGACAGCGGCATCTCCAACATCCCCTCGGTGCACACCTACGGGCTGGAGGGCGAGGGGAGCTACACCGCGCTGGCGGGCCGGCTGCACCTGGACGCCAGCTTCGCGCTGGAGAACGGGCGGGTGGAGGGCGATTATCGGTCCATCGACTCCAGCGTGGCCGGCGCCATCGAGCAGACCCCGACCTGCGGCTTCGGCTTCAACCCCACATGCTATCCCCAGGTGATCGCCGCCGCGCGCGACCTCCGCGGCAAGACGCCCCCGGACATGCCCAAGGCCTCGGGCGCGGTGAGCCTCGCCTACAGCTTCGACACCCCGGCCCTGGGCGCCATCCCGGCGGGGCGGCTCACGCCGCGCGTCCAGTACGTCTACCGTGGCTCGGAGTGGGCGCGGGTGTTCAACGAGCGGGCGCTGGACCGGGTCGATCCGTACGGCGTGACCAACCTCGACCTCGACTACGTCGTCGGCGCCACGGGGCTGACGCTGTCGCTGACCGCCACCAACGCGTTGGGCGTCGACGGGGTGAACTCGCGCTACACCGACCCTTACGGCACCGGCCAGACGAGCCAGCAGTACATCCCGCCCCGCCAGATCATCGGCACGGTGGCCTACGCCTTCTGAGCGAAGGTCAGGCCCCTCCCGATCCAGTTGCCGTGGAAGCCAGGGGGCACGCGGTGAGGAAGGTGCACCACGGCCACGGGCGCTGCATCGAGGTCCTGCGCGTCCAGGATCACCAGCTCGGTCGTGTCGGCTCCCGCGTCCACCACCAGCCCCATCAGCCAGCCTTCGCCCTCCGCGCTGTCCGCCGCCCGCGGGATGAAGACGAACTCGCCAGGGTATCGTCCCTCGCCGAAGCGGTGAACCTGCCGCGCGCCGGTCAGCACGTCCTGGCGGCAGACGCCCTCCGCACGGAAAGGCTCGTCGCCGCCGTCGCGGAACGTCAGGGCGTAGACGTAGCGGTAGGGCTGGCCGAAGCGGCGCTCGTCGCAGCGGGGGAACTCGTGGGGACCGGCCTGCAGCGTCTGCACCTCCACCCGCCGCGAGACGGGGTCGGCGATCCAGCGCTCCAGGCCGCGCGGCGTCGCGTCCGGCCCCTTGCCGTGTCCGTCGAACATGGTGGCGTAGGCGCAGACGTCGATCGCCACCCGCCCGTCCTCCATGTCGAAGGCGTTGGCGACGTGGAAGGCGTAGGCCGGGTCCATCTCGCACCAGATCACGTCGGCCGCCGTCCCGTCCCGCGCCAGGAGGCCGACGCGGGCGCGATGGGCGGGGTTCCAGCGGTAGGACAGGCCGTGGCCGGCGATCAGCGTCTTCATCGACAGCGTGACGGGCAGGTCCAGGATCACCACGTAGCGCGCCGTCAGCCCGCAGTCGTGGATCATGGGCCCGTGCTGCACCGGGATCGGCGTCTCGCGCAGGACGCGGCCGCCTGCGTCCATGGCCACGTGGCGGATCACGTCGGGGTCCCGCGCCTCGTAGCAGATGGCATGCATCTCGCCGGTGAGGGAATCGCGGTGCGGGTGGGCGGTGAAGGAGCCCTTCAGCCCGCCGCCGAAGGGATCGTAGGCCTGCTCCGTAAGGTCGTCGGACAGCACGACGGGGTAGCTTCCCGCCTCCACCAGGGCGAAGGTGCGCCCGGCGATGTCCACCACATTGGTGTTCACCGTGTCGAACACGTGTCGCGGGCCGGGGGCGGGCTCCACATGGAGCGCGGCCGCCACCGCGTTGGAGCGGATCCAGCGGTTGCGGTACCAGAGCGCCCGGCCGTCCTGCAGCTTCAGCCCGTGCACCATGCCGTCGCCGATGAACCAGTGGTAGGAGGCGGGATCGGGATCGATGGGGTTGGGCCCGATCCGCAGGTAGCGTCCGTCCAGCGCCGGGGGAATGGAGCCGCTCACCGCCAGGTCCTCCAGCGTCAGCTCCTGCGTCATCGGCCGATGTACGCCGTCTAGGAACGGGTGGGGCGTCGTGGGCTTGGGCAGGTGCTTGCGGTTGTGCTCCGCGAGCACCTCGATCCCCTTGCCGACCACGGAGCGGACCAGGGTCTCCACCGGGCTTGCCATAGCACGTTCCCTCATGTTTACAGCGTAAGCATACACGGGAAGATAACGCCGTCAACATGAAAGCCGCCTACCATCACGGCGATCTGCGCGCCGCCCTGGTCGACCAGGGGCTTCGGCTGCTGGCGGAGCGCTCCGTCGACGCCCTTTCGCTTCGGGAGGTGGCGCGACGGGTCGGCGTCAGCCCCACGGCCGTCTATCGTCACTTCCCCGACAAGGGCGCCCTGATGGGCGCCCTGGCCGAGGCGGGGCTCCAGAGGCTGGGCGCGGCGCAGCGGGAGGCGGCGCAAGCGGCCGGCGGGGGCGCGGCCGGCTTCGGTGCGACCGGGCGCGCCTACGTGCGCTTCGCTCTGCAGAACCCGGCGCTGTTCCGGCTGATCTTCTCCTCGCCCGCGCCCCGCGACCTCCTCCAGCGCCCGCTGGGCGAGAGCGGAGAGGCCATCGCCCTCCTGAGGTCCAATGTCGCGGCTCTCCTGCCGCCGCAATGCGGTCCGGCGGCGGTGGAGGTCGGGGCGGCGCAGTCCTGGGCGCTGGTGCACGGCTTGGCCATGCTGATGCTGGACGGCCAGCTGCCCGCCGACGAGGCCCTGGTCGAGCGGGTGCTGGCCGCCTGACGGGCCTGCGGAGCCGCATCGGGCCGGATCGCCGCTCGGCTCCGATCGCTCCACCCGCGTTTGGCGGGTCCGCCTGCCGGAGCGAGGTAACCTGTCGTTACCGTACTCCTCTGCATCATGGTTTCGGCGCGAGGGGGACGCGCGCTCGTCCCGGCTCTGATGGCCGGCGTCGCCGTCTTCGCCGTGCCGGCTCTTGCTGCGCCCGCCGCCGGCTGGGGGCGGCTCAGCACCGAACTCCTTCAGCCGGTGGCCGTGGAGAACCAGCTGCCGAACTCCTCCACCCCCATGGCGCTCGCCGCGGACGGGCAGGGGTTCCTCTGGGTCGGGACCCAGAACGGGCTGGCGCGCTGGGACGGACTGGCGTTCCGCATCTTCGGTTCGGGGTCCACGGCGCAGTCGCTGCCGGACAGCCAGATCGAAGCCCTTCACGTCGATGGGCGGGGGCGGCTCTGGATCGGCACCCTTTCCGCGGGGCTCGCGCTGTACGACCCGCTCAAGGGGACTTTCAGGCGCTACGCCGCACGCGACGGCGGGCGCAGCTATGCGGGTGTCCACGCCCTGGCTGACGCGCCGGACGGACGGCTATGGGTCGGCGCGGAAAGCGGGCTGGACCTCCTGACGCCCGGCACGGGGCGCGTCGTCGCCGTGCGGGCCGCCGGCCCGTTCCAGGACGCGCTCGGCTCGGGCGTGAACGCGCTGGCGAGCGGGGGCGGCGCCTTGTGGGTCGGCACGAACAGGGGCCTGCTGCGCCGGGACGCGACCACGGGCGCGGTCTCCGCCGTGCGGCTGGCGGACGGCGAGCAGCCCGCCATCAAGGTCCTGATGGGGGACGGGGCGGGCCGGCTCTGGATAGGCACGGAGGGTGCGGGCGCCTTCGTGATCGACGCTGCAGGGGCTCCGCCCCGCCCGGTGCCGGGCTCGCTCCGCGCCGGACTGATGGGCGCGGGGATGCGGGTCCGCGCACTCCTGGAGCTCTCGCCAGGCGAGGTCTGGCTCGGGACCTATGACGACGGGGTCGTCGCGGTGGACCCCCGCACGCTGGAAAGCCACCGCGTGCGGCTCGGCAACGGCAGCCTCCTCTACGGCGACCAGAACATCCGCGCGATGTACCGGGCGCCGGGCGGGCAGGTCTTCATCGCCGCCAACAGCGCCATCACCCGCTACGACCCCCGCCACCCGGCCTTCGAGACCCTGATGGGCGGCGAGGCGCCCACCGCGGTGCTGGCGGAGCGCACGCCCGTGTCGTTGGGCCTGGACGACCGCCGGCGCGTGTGGGTCGGCTTCATCAGCCATGGCCTCGACATCATCGACACGGGCGCGGAAGGGGTGACGCATGCGGGCCCACGGCCCGGCGGCCTGCCGGAAGCGCCTGTGCGTCAGATCACGCCCGGCCACCACGGCATGCTGGTGGGCACCGACAGCGGCCTCTATGAGGCCGATGAGACCGGTCAGCACGCGCGACGCTTGGCCCAGCCCGGCCGCGAACCGGACGGCGAGGTCATCGCCATGCTGCGGGACGGCGACCAGCTGTGGCTCGGCGGCCGGCGCGGCCTCTGGAACTATCGGCTCGGCGCCGACGACCGGCTCTCTCCAGGCCAGCCGGTGCCGGCCGCCCAGCTCAGCGACAAGCGGATCAGCGTTCTGACGCGCGACGCCCGGGGCGACCTCTGGATCGGCACCTCCAACGGGCTGAACCTCTTCGATCCGTCCACCGGTCGGCTGCAGGCGCTCCTTCCACGTTCGGCCTCCGATCCCAGGCCCGGCGGCTTCATCTCCAGCGTCACCCAGGACCGCCGCGGGCGGTTGTGGGTCACCACCTTCGGCCACGGCGTGTCGGTGGCCGCCTCGCCGCAGGCGGCCGAGGCCGGGCGGTTCCGCCGGCTGGACGTCGCGGACGGCGTGCCGAACTCCAACGTCAACATGGTGCTGGAGGACGGGCACGGGGTGATCTGGGCCAGCACGGACAGCGGGCTGGCGCGCATCGATCCCGACACCCTGCGGGTCCAGCCCCTGCAGCTCGCCCAGGGCGTTCCCGTGGGCAGCTTCTTCTACGCCGCAGGGCTGAAGACCGCTCCCGACGACCTGCTGTTCGGCGGGCGCGGCGGCCTGGTGGTCGTGCACCCCAGCCTTTACGGGACGCCGAAGGGCGCGCCTCCGCTCCGCATCACGGAAGTCAGGGAGCACGGGCGCGCCTTGCCCGGCGACCCCTTCCAGGCGCCCGGCCCGGGCGGCGCGCTCCGCCTGCCGCCGGGCGGGGGAGGGCTGGAGGTCGGCTTCGCGGCCCTGGACTACGGCGCGCC
>CAXUCS010000116.1:0-7051 GCA_964249365.1 uncultured Caulobacteraceae bacterium
CCTGGGAGGCGATCAAGGCCGCCGAGCGCGCCGCCAAGGGCCCGGGCCGCGCCGGCGTGCTCCACGACGTGCCCGCCGGCCTGCCCGGCCTCGTGCGCGCGGTGAAGCTGACCGGACGCGCCGCCCGCGTCGGCTTCGACTGGCCGGACATGGCGAGCGTGCTGGACAAGCTCCGCGAGGAAACCGCCGAGCTGGAGGCGGAGATCACGGCCGGCGACCCCGGCAAGGCCCGCGAGGAGCTCGGCGACCTCCTCTTCGTCTGCGCCAACCTGGCCCGAAAGCTCGACGTCGACCCGGAGGACACGCTCCGCGCCGCCAACGCCAAGTTCATCCGCCGCTTCGGCCAGGTGGAAGCGGCGCTGGCGGCCCAGGGCCGCCGGCCGCAGGACTCGAACTTGGCGGAGATGGACGCGCTCTGGAACGAGGCGAAGGTAGCGGAGCGGACAGCCACAAAGCGGACAGTCTGAGCATCGGCTTGGGGCGCAGACCCCACAAGCCGGCTGAAGCTGGCGCCTCAAAACGTATCGTCGATGGAGCGGGCGAGGTCCGTAAAGAGCATAGGGCCGCTTGGTGACACGCCAGTCATCCTCCGGGCGGAGGTTGAACTCGCCCAGGATGTTGAGGCCCGGCTTGTCGGAGAAGCACCACCCGGGTTCGAATGGCGTCATTTCGCCGTGCACGAGGTAGGGGCTTTCATGCCCGTCCAGGCCGATGCCGTAGCCGGTCCCGAACGACAAGCCGCAACGCGAGCTTCGAGGGCCAGGTCGGTCGCCGCAGGAGGCGGGGAACCCGGGAGCGCCGCGGCGGCGGCTGCGCCCAGCGCGTTCAGCATTAGGTCACGCCTGGACGCCATCGCCCCGCCCGACCCGCATCCGCCAAGCGCCCTCCTACCCTTTACCCTCTACCCACCTCCATCGCCGAGGATGGATGCCGGCGGCGACCGATGGCCGCCATTTGTTCGTGTCAATCCACCGGCGAGGCGCGCCCGAGATCAGTACTTGTAGTTCAGCGACAGGCCTCCGGTGCGGGGCTGGGTTATGGCGTAGCGCCGGGTGGTCGGCAGGTCGGCGGCGATGGCGGCCGGCAGGTCGGTCTCTCCGATGGTGTCGAAAACGTTGTTGAGGAACAGCGCCAGCTCCCACTGCGCGCCCCGGTCCACGCCCACCCTCAGGTTCACCAGCGAGAAGCCCTTCTTCAGGTAGAAGGGGCTGGTCTGGTCATAGAGCGCGTTGCTGTTGCTGACGTAGGTGGCGTTAACGAGGCCGAAGCCGGAGTAGACGCCCTGCAGGGGGTGGCTGTACTCGACGGTGGTGGAAGCGTTCCAGTGCGGCACATTTTCGAGCGGGTCGCCCCGCTCGGCGCCAGAGCCGGGGATGCCGTTGCGAAGCGTCGCGTCCGTGTAGCCGAACCCGCCGGACAAGCGCAGGTCGCGGATGGGCCGGAAGGTGGTCTCCAGCTCGCCGCCCTTGCTGATGGCGCTGCCGAAATTGGCGGTAATGTTGAAGCCGCACTGCAGAACGAGCTGTTGCTGCACCTGAGACCAGTTGATGTAGTAGACGTCGCCGTTTACAGTCAAGCGGTGGTCCAGCCAGGAGGTCTTGGCCCCGATCTCGTAGTTGGTCAGGTGGTCAGAGCCGTAGCGGATCAGCTCGGTGGGGCTAAAGCCCAGCCCTGCCACCTCCGCGCCGCAGACCGCGGCCGGGGCCGGGTTGTTGGGGCCGCCCGGACGATAGCCTTCCGAGATGGTGCCGTAGATCATGCGCTGACGGTCGACCTGCCATTCCAAGGTGAACTTCGGATTGTCTCCCGTCTCGCTGGATCGGTTGGTCACCGCGGAGAAGCCGCCGTTGAAGACGCCGTCGCCGGACTGGAAGAAGCGCTGGTCCACGTCGAACCAGCGCACGCCTGCGCGCGCCGTCAGTCCGTAGCCGAGCTTGAGCGACGCCTCGCTGAAGACGGCGGTCTCCTGCAGCGTCGCCTTGCGCACGCCCGCGTAAAATTCCTCACCCCCAAAGGGCGAGCCGAAGGCTGCGTCGTAGCCGGCCGGGTCGGGGATCTGGGAGGCGAGCGGCGCGAAGGTGCGGTGGAAGTAGCCGCCGACGATGATCTGGAACGGCCCCTTGAGGCTGGAGGTGGCGCGCACCTCCTGGGTGTACTCCTTGTTGAAGTAGGCTCCGGTGATCTCGGACGGGTAGACCGAGGTCTGCGGGGGCGTGAAGAAGAAGTCCAGCACCTTGGAGCTGTCCTCGCGGAGCTTCACCTCCCGGTCGAAGTAGGAGGTGGAGGAGACCAGCTCCACGTACGGCAGCACCTTGTGGATGGAGACGTTGGCGATCAACGAGCGCTCGTCGCTCACCTCCGACACGTCGCGGGTCTGGATCAGGTTACCGAAGTCGCCGGGCGGCCGGTCAATCTGGAATGGGGCGCCCAGCCGCATGTACTGGTAGAAGATCGACGGCGTGACCCAGAAGGTCGGGTCCGGCTGCAGGCGCAGCTGGGCGGAAGCCGCCGCTGTTCTCGCTGTTGACGTCGCTGGTCGCCGAACTGCCGGGCCTGACGCCCAGGTAGTTGTTCGGGTCGATCGGGTAGCGGTCGATGTAGCCGTCCTCGTAGCGGTAGTAGGCGGTGACCCGGGCGGCGACCTTGTCCTGAATGATCGGGATGTTGACGGTGCCGTTGAAGAGCCCGTTCGGGCCGCCGCCCTGCGTCCCCGACGCCTCGCCCTGCAGCCTGACCTCGTAGCGCTTCAGGTCAGGCTGGAAGGTGACGTACTTGACGGTGCCGCCTTCGGAGGAGGAGCCCTAGAGGGTGCCCTGGGGTCCGCGCAGCACCTCCACCCGCTGTAGGTCAAACAGCGACGGGTCGATGGCGCCCCGCTGGGACAGGAGCGCCGCGTTGCTGGAGGGCTGCAGCGGCGTGTCGTCGAGATAGTAGCCCACCGTGCTGGTGGTGCCGGCGGTGGACGAGATGCCCCGGATGATCAGCTCGTTCTCGCCGGGTCCGGCGGAGACCACCACAAGGCTTGGTGTCTGCCGCGCCACGTCTTGTAGGGACTGGATGTCCAGCCGCTGCAGGTCCTGCTCGCCGATGGCGGTTATGCTGATGGGGACGTCCTGGATGTTCTCCGCGCGCTTCTGGGCGGTGACCACCACCTCCGACACAGCGCTGGAGGCGCCGAGCGCGGTGGGGCTCGGTGCGGCCGCCGCCGAGGGGGCGCTCTGGGCTGCGGCCCCACCGGCCCAGCCTGACCAACCCGCCAGCAGCGTGCCTGCCAGGAGCGCGGCCCTGCGCCGGCCACGAACACCGTTATGCTCAATCATGGCAAACCCCCACCCGCGTCAAGGACACGGCCCTTGACCAGACTGGGGGAACACGGGACGCTTCTCACTTAAAAAGTTTGATGAAGCGTAAGGATCGCTGATCCGCTGAATTTTTCAGCAGCGACCGACGGAGGGAGAGGCGCAGTGAAAACCAGACCGACATCGTGGGTTGCGCCGGCCGTCTTGCCTGCTGCGGTGTTGACCCTGGCCCTGGCCGGCGGCTTCAACGCACCCATGCGATCCGGGAGGGCCGAGACGATCCAGACCCGGCCGGATCTGTCCGCGACGCTTGCGGCCGTGCTGCAGGACAGCGCCGCGGCTTGGTCCCGGGGCGATCTCGACGGGTTCATGCGCTGTTACGAGGACGGGCCGGGCACGTCTTACGTGAACGGCGCGGGCCTAGTGCAAGGCTATCGGGCCATCCGCGACATGTACGCGGCGCGCTTCACAGGCGGGGCGGGGGCCATGGGCGATCTCTCCACGGAGCTGATCGCCACGCGCCCTGTCGGGGCGGACTATGCCATCGCGTACGGCCGCTTTCGGCTGCACCGCGCGGCCGGCGACGCCACTGGCCTGTTCAGCCTGGTGTTCCACCGCTCGGGCGGGGGCTGGAAGATCGTGTCGGACCACACCGGCTGATGTCGCCGCCGAGCTATTCCGCCGCCCTGAAGCGCGCCCTAAGCGAGGCGGCGGTCCGGCCGGAGGTCTCCATCGGCTCGGCGGTGCGCGAGCGCCGTCGCCGCCTCGGCCTGACCTTGCAGGCGCTGGCGGCCGCGTCGGACCTCTCGGCGCCCTTCCTGTCCCAGCTGGAACGGGGGCTCACCACGCCGTCGATCACCTCGCTCATGGGCGTAGCCAAGGCGCTCGGCGTGGACATCAGCTACTTCATCAGCGTGCCCCACAGCGGCCGGGTGGTGCGGCGGGCCGGCGACCCCCAGCGGATCGAGGTGGGCTCGGAGGTCGAGTACCAGCGGCTGAGCGGCGACCACGAGGAACGCAAGATGGAGGCGCTCCTGATGGTGGTGCCGCCGGGCGTGCGCGCCCCCACGGCCCGCCGGGACGGCGAGGGCTTCTGGTACGTGCTGGAAGGAGAACTCGAGGTCAGGCTCGGCGAGGCGGACAGCTTCGTGCTTGGGGCCGGCGACAGCGCCCACTTCGACCAGCGCCATCCCTACACCATGGCCAACCTCGGCCCGCGAGCGGTGAGGATGCTCTGGGTCGGAACGCCCGCTCTCTTCTGACCGCCGGCCATGGATGCCCGCACAGGAAGCCGCGATCGACGACTTGACGCTCGCGATACGGCGTTCCGCCAAGCAGCCATCCCGCTGAGTCCGCTTGAAGACGGCCTGACCCGTCTAGTAGCGTACGCGACAGCCTCGTCTGCAGGCCTTCTTACGGGGTCGGCAATGTCGGGGTCGGGCGGAGCGCCGATGTCCGGTATGGGCGCTAGGCCACCATGCTGATAGCGGCTGCTCATCGTCGGGGAGCGCCGCCATGATCGCCTCCAGCAGGCGACGCACGTCAGTGGGGTAGGCTGTGACGTTTCCGCGCTTGTCCGCGGGGTCCGAACCCTTTCCGTCTTTGGCCGCCTCTATGTCTGCGGAGGATCGGCGCATGGCGAGTTGGACGAGCGGCGAACTCGTGGAGGCGGCCCGCAGGGGCGAGCCGGGCGCGGTCGAACGGCTGCTGACCCAGGCGCGTCCGGACCTGCGCCGGGTCGCAAGGCGGGTCTGCCGCGGCCCCGAGGACGCGGAGGACGCCGTCCAGCACGCGCTTTGGGCCTTGCAGCGCCAGGTCGGCGCGCTCCGCACGGCCTCCGCCGTCGCGGCCTGGCTGTTCCGCACGGTGGCGCGCGAGTGCCGAAGGCTGCTCCGGCTGGGCGCGCCCGGCAGTGGGTCGGGACGACGGCGCGATCCCGCCCAGGTACCGGGAGCTGATCGCGGTCGCGGTGGCGCTGACGACGCAGTGCGCCTACTGCCTGGACGTACACACGGGCCGCGCGCTGGAGGCGGGCGCCACGCGCGAGGAACTGGCCGAGGTCGCCTTCGTCACCGCGTCGCTCCGGGCCGGAGCGGCGCTGGGCCACGGCCTCAGGATGCTGCGGCTCGCCGAGCAGGGCGGACGGTCGAGCCGTGCACCACCGTCGGAGTGACGCAAGCCTTTTCGCCGAGGCTCGCACGCCGGGAACGCAGGGCGAGAGCCTGATTGGCTCGACAAGTCGTGCTTAGCTTTGCCTGACTTCTTTCGCCCACACGCAATACTCCGCTTGTTTAGCATGTTGCTTTCACCGTTGGTGAAAACATAACAGCTTCTAACCTAAGATTGCTTTTTTAAGCAGATGGCTACGGAAAGTAAGGCGAGACCTCGACGTGCTTTGTTAGATTTGCGAGTTGAAGCCGGGGACTGCCCCGACATCCAGGTCGGAGACGCCTTCCCTGAGCACCTTCACCTCCTTGTACTCGAGTGAGGCCCAGAAGCGGTGCAGCGCCTCCATCGACGGGAACTCAAAGATTATGAGGCTGCGGCCGTTGTGGGAGCCTTCCAGGGCTTCGCCCTTCACCCCGCCCGCACGATGTAGCGGCCGCCGAAGGTGGCTGCGAGCGGCCCTACGGCGTCGCGATAAGGGGCGAACCGCTCCCGGGGTGCCTTGAAGACGATCTGGATCATCAAGTAGGCTGGCATGCCGGTCGTCCCCTTGACGCGCGAGCGCTTAGCGGTCCACAGACTACATGAACGCCTGTGGTGCTCGCCCGCGAAGGTGTCCGGCGGGTAGGCCGGGTCGATCTCGTCGAGTTCCGCCCGCCTCACCTCGGTGGCGAGTCCGACTGACCTCCTGAAGCGGACATCTTCAGCATGTTGGAAAGGCTCTGAACGACCACTTTGATGTCGCTTTTCTGGCCGGCGCCGCATGACAGTCAAATGGCTGAAATCGACGTGCGCCGCTCGTCAGCTCATCGGGTTGGCCGGCGGTGACGGGTTTGGCGGCAGCGGAATGTACTCGGCGGCGTCGGCGTCCGGCAGCTTCATGCGGCCGGCACGCCAGTCGGCCTTGGCCTGCTCGATACGTTCGCGCGAGGAGGAGACGAAGTTCCACTCCACGAAGCGCTCGCCCACGGGCTCGCCGGCCAGCAGCATGACGGCGGAGGGCTCTAGCGCCCGTACCGCTACCCGCCCGCCTGGCGCGAACACCGCCATCTGACCTGGGCCGAACACCTCGCCCTCGATCTCGACCGAACCTGTGGCGACGTAGGCGGCGCGCTCGGGATATTCGTCGGGCACCGCAGCGACGGCGCCCGTCTGCAGCGCCCAATGCACATAGAACAGGGGAGAGTGCGTCGGCACGGCGGCCTCTGCTCCGAACGCTCGCCCCGCTACCAGTCGAGCGAAGAGGCCGTTCGCCTCGTACGATGCAGGTCCTCCATACGATGGTGACTGAATGCCGGAGCAGCCTCTTCATCGGCCTTGGGAAGGGCCACCCAAGCCTGGATGCCGTGGAGCCGATCTCCTTGTAGGCGCCCTTTCTCGAAGCGTTCCGAATGAGTGATGCCCCGCCCCGCCGTCATCCAGTTCACCTCACCCGCACGGATGGCCTGCACCGTGCCGAGACTGTCCCGATGCATGATCTCGCCCTCACTCCCTTCACCTCGGCTTCGCCGAGACACTATGGGAGCTTGGCTCTGACGTGACCCCCGTTTCCCATCCAGCCTTAACAAGAGTCCGGCGGTGATCTG
>CAXUCS010000117.1:0-6986 GCA_964249365.1 uncultured Caulobacteraceae bacterium
CCGCGGGCGTGTCCTCCGGCGTGGTGAAGGGACTGGTGGACGAGGGGGCGCTCGAACGCGTGGAGGTCGCGCAGGCGCCGGGCTTTTCCCCGCCCGATCCGGACCGCCCCGGCGCCCTGCTGAACCCCAGCCAGGCCGCCGCCGCCGCCGCGCTCGCCGACCTCCTCGATAAGGGCGGCTTCCAGGCGGCGCTTCTCGACGGGGTGACGGGGTCGGGCAAGACGGAGGTCTATCTGGAGGCCGTCGCCCACGCGCTGCGCTCCGACCCGGACGCGCAGGTGTTGGTGCTCCTGCCCGAGATCGCGCTGACCCGGGCGGTCATCGCCCGCTTTGAAGAGCGGTTCGGCGCGGCGCCTGCAGAGTGGCACTCCGGCGTCTCGTCCCCGCGCCGGCGGCGCGTGTGGGAGGCGGTGGTCGCCGGGCGGTGCCGCGTCGTGGTGGGGGCGCGCTCGGCCCTGTTCCTGCCCTTCCGCAAGCTTCGCCTCGTGGTGGTGGACGAGGAGCACGACGGATCGTTCAAGCAGGAGGACGGCTTCGTCTACCACGCGCGCGACTTCGCCGTGGCCCGCGCCAAGATCGAAGGCGCCGCGGTCGTGCTCGCCTCGGCCACGCCCTCGCTGGAGAGCATCTGGAACGCGCAGGGGGGCCGTTATCGCTGGCTCCGCCTCTCCGCCCGGCACGGGGCCGCGCGGCTGCCGGACATGCAGCTCGTCGACCTTCGCGAGCACCCGCCGGAGCGCGGCCGCTGGATGTCGCCGCCGCTCGTCGCCGCGGTGGCGGAGACGTTCGGGCGCGGCGAGCAGGCGCTGCTCTTCCTGAACCGGCGGGGCTATGCGCCGCTCGTGCTCTGCCGGGCGTGCGGGGAGCGGATGACCGCGCCCGACACCGACAGCTGGCTGGTCGAGCACCGCTATTCCGGCCGCCTGGTCTGCCACCTGACCGGCTTCTCCATGAAGAAGCCGGAGAGCTGCCCCCACTGCTCGGCCAAGGACAGCCTGGCCGCCATCGGCCCCGGCGTAGAGCGGCTGGAGGAGGAGGCCCGCGCGCTCTTCCCCGACGCCCGCACCGCCGTCTTCTCCTCCGACACCCTCATGCACGCCGAAGACGCCCGTGCGCTCGTCTCCCGCATGGCGGCGGGCGAGATCGACATCCTTGTCGCGACCCAGGCCGCCGCCAAGGGCCACAACTTCCCGGGGCTGACGCTGGTGGGCGTGGTGGACGCCGACCTCGGGCTGAAGGGCGGCGACCTGCGCGCCGCCGAGCGCACCTTCCAGCTCCTCGCCCAGGTGGCGGGCCGGGCCGGGCGGGCGGACAAGCCCGGCCGCGCGCTGATCCAGACCCATGCGCCCGAGCACGGCGTCATGCAGGCGCTGGCGGCGGGCGACCGCGACGGCTTCCTGGCCGCCGAAGCCGAGATGCGCGAGCTGTCCGGCCTGCCGCCCTACGGCCGCCTCGCCGCCGTCATCCTGTCCAGCGAGGACGCCGTGAAGCTGGACGCCTTCGCCCGCGAGCTGGCGGGCGCGGCGCCCTCTGCGGACGGGGTGGAGGTCTACGGCCCCGCCGACGCCCCGCTCGCCCTGATCCGCGGCCGCAGGAGGAAGCGCTTCCTCGTCCGCGCCGAACGCCGGGTGAACCTCCAGGCCTATCTGGAAGCCTGGCGCGCCCGGGTGAAGCTGCCGGGGGCCGTCCGCATGATCGTGGACGTCGACCCGTACAGCTTCCTATAAGCCAGCCCTTGGCCAGGCCGCTCCTTTGAGCCATATATCAGCTCAAAGGAGCAGGTCTATGCCCGGAGCCGCAGCCCTCGCGAGGGGCTCACACACCGGACCGTCTCCGCGGCCGACGACATCGTCCTACCTGGACATTTTCCTAGCCGAGCCGGTGGAGCGCGTGGCGATGATCAAGGGCGGGGTTCACGCCCGCATGGTCAAGGAGCTGCTCGCCCGGCTGGACATCCCGCAGGCTGCGGGACTGGCGGCCTTGAACCTGCCGGCCGCGACGGTGAACCGTAAGGTCGCCCGCGACGAGACGCTGTCGGTGGCCGAAGGGGAGCGGGTGATCGGGATGGCCAGCCTCCTCGGCCAGCTGCAGGCGATGGTGGACGGGTCGGGCGAGGCGGACGGCTTCGACGCCGCGGCCTGGATGTCCCGCTGGCTGCGCGAGCCTGCGCCGGCGCTCGGCGGCGCGGCGCCGGTGGAGTTCATGGACACCATGCAGGGCCAGGCGCTGGTCTCCCGGCTCCTGGCCCAGATGCAGAGCGGGGCCTATGGGTGAGCCGCACCGCCTGGCGCATCGCCGTCGACACGCCGCACTATGAGGCCGACGACCTGAGCGGGGCGGGGGCCAAGACGACCGGGGGCCGCTGGAACGCGCCGGGCGTCGCCATGCTGTACGCGTCCGACTCGATCGCGCTCGCCTGCCTGGAGACGATCGTCCACCTCACCGCCTCCGGACTCCCGTTCAATCGTTACCTCGTCGCGCTCGAGCTCCCCGACGACCTCTGGTCCGCGGCGCGGCGGGAGACGCCTGCAAGCCTCAAGGTCGGGTGGGACGCCGAGCCGGCCGGGCGGACCAGCATCGCGGCCGGGACGGACTGGGCCCGCTCCCTTGCTTCCGCCCTCCTGCTCGTCCCTTCCGTGATCGTCCCGGAGGCGGCCAACGTCCTGGTCAATCCGGCGCATCCGGATGCGGGGAGGGTCACCGCCCGCAAGCTGCGCCGATGGCTGTACGACCCACGCCTGGGGAGCCTACGTCCGGCCGGCGCTCCGCCGCTCGCACGCCGGCCCCGGGCGCCTTAGATAGCGTCTCCACGTCCGCGAGGTCCGGAGCGCATGGGCGAGCAGCCCGACGGCAGCCTTGAAGTCATCCCTCCGCACCGTCCGCGCGTCGGCATGGTCAGCCTCGGCTGTCCCAAGGCGCTGGTGGACAGCGAGCGCATCCTGACGCGGCTGAAGGGGGAGGGCTACGACACCGCGCCGGACTACGCCGGCTCGGATGCGGTGATCGTCAACACCTGCGCCTTCCTGGACAGCGCGCGGGAGGAGAGCCTCCAGGCGATCGCGGAGGCGGAGCGCTCGGGCCGCCCGGTGATCGTGACCGGCTGCATGGGCGCGGAGGAGGCCTCGCTCCGCGAACGTTTCCCCAACCTCGCCGCGGTCACCGGCGCCCACGCTTATGACGCGGTGGTGGAGGCGGTGCATCGCGCCGCGCCCCAGCCCGACCCTTTCGCCGAGATCGCGCCGGCGCCCGGCGGCGGGCTCAAGCTGACGCCGCGCCACTACGCCTACCTCAAGGTGTCGGAGGGCTGCGATCACCGCTGCAGCTTCTGCATCATCCCTTCGCTTAGGGGCGACCTCGCCTCGCGTCCGGTGGCCGAGGTGTTGCGGGAAGCCGAGGCGCTGGTGGAGAGCGGCGTGAAGGAGCTCCTGGTCGTCTCCCAGGACACCTCCGCCTACGGCCTGGATCTCCGCTATGCGCCCGGCGAGTGGCGCGGGCGTTCGTGGCGGGCGAACCTGGAGGACCTGGCGCGGGGGCTCGGCCAGCTCGGCGCCTGGGTGCGGCTGCACTACGTCTATCCCTACCCGCATGTGGATGCGGTGATCCCGCTGATGGCCGAGGGACTGATCCTCCCCTACCTCGACATCCCCTTCCAGCACGCCAGCCCGACCGTGCTGAAGGCGATGCGGCGGCCTGCGGCCGCGGAGAAGACGCTGGAGCGCATCGCCCGCTGGCGCGAGGTCGCGCCGGACCTCGCCGTCCGCTCCACCTTCGTGGTCGGCTTCCCCGGCGAGACGGAGGCCGACTTCGACCAGCTCCTGCAATGGCTCGAGGCGGCGCAGCTCGATCGCGTGGGCGCCTTCGCCTATGAGAACGTGCAAGGCGCCGCCGCCCGCGACCTCCCCGGCCACCTGCCGCCCGAGGTCAAGGAGGAGCGACGCCGCCGCTTCATGGCCGCGGCCGAGCGCATCAGCCGGGCCAGGCTCCGCGCCAAGGTCGGCCGGCGGGTCAAGGTGCTGGTGGATGCGGTGCGGCCGGACGGCGTGGCGGTCGCCCGCTCTGCTGCGGACGCCCCGGAGATCGACGGCAAGGTCTTCGTCCGCGGGGCGGGCCGCCTCAAGCCCGGCGAGTTCGCCGAGGTGACGGTGGAGCGGGCGGACGCCTTCGACCTCCACGCGCGGCTCGGCGAGGTGACGCTGAACCGCGCCGCGGCCATCGCCCCGCGCCGGCTGCACCGCGTGATCTCGCGCTGAGACCTCTCCGCCCCCGCGAAGCGGGAGAGGGGACCATGCGAAGCATGGTGGAGGGGGCTCGCCGCCGCTGGCGTAGGTGGCCGTTGCGCCCCCTCCGTCACTGCGCCTTACGGCGCAGCGCCACCTCCCCCGCTTCGCAGGGGAGGAGGATCGGAATACACAGCGCACCATGAGCGACGCCATCGACGCCCAGCCGAAGAAGGGCTGGTTCCAGCGCCTGACCTCCGGGCTGCAGAAGTCCTCCCGCTCCTTCACCGACAACGTCGTCTCCACCTTCGTGAAGAAGCCGCTGGACACCGAGGCGCTGGACGAGCTGGAGGAGCTCCTGATCCAGGCCGACCTCGGCGTGGAGGCCAGCGCACGGATCGTGGAGGCCTTCTCGGAGGAGCGCTTCGCCTCCGGCGCCGGGGATGCGGACATTCGCGAGACCCTGGCCCGCGCCATCGCCAGGGAGCTTAGCCCCCATGCCGGCCGCTTCGACCCGCTCTCGGGCGGCCACAAGCCCTATGTGGTCATGCTGGTGGGGGTGAACGGCTCGGGCAAGACCACCACGCTCGGCAAGATCGCCGCCGAATTGAAGGGCCGCGGAGCCAGTGTCCTGATCGCCGCCGCCGACACCTTCCGCGCCGCGGCCATCGAGCAGCTGCAGGTGTGGTCCGACCGCGCGGGCGTGCCGATCCTGGTCAAGCCGCACGGCTCCGACGCCGCCGGCCTCGCCTTCGAGGCGGTGACCCGCGCCCGCGCGGAACGGCTGGACGTGGTGCTGATCGACACCGCCGGGCGGCTGCAGAACAAGGCGGGGCTGATGGAGGAGCTCGCCAAGATGGTGCGGGTGCTGAAGAAGATCGACGCGGCCTACCCGCACGAGACGCTGTTGGTGCTGGACGCCACCGTGGGCAAGAACGCGTCGGCCCAGGTCGAGGTGTTCACCAAGGTGGCGGGCGTCACCGGCCTCGTCATGACCAAGCTGGACGGCACGGCGCGCGGCGGCGTGCTGGTGCCGCTGGCGGAGGCGAGCTCCGCGCCGGTGAAGCTGATCGGGGTCGGCGAACACATCGAGGACCTGCAGCCTTTCGAGCCGGAGGCCTTCGCGCGGGGGCTCGTCGGCCTCAGCAAGGCGGCGGCGTGAGCGGGCCGGCCAAGCCGCCGCCCTGGTTCAGGGCGGCCGTCGACTACGCCGGCCTCCTCGCCCTGGCGCTGGCCTATGCGGTGACGCGCAACCTGCTGGACGCGACCTTCGCCTTCGTGGTCGTCTCGCTCCTGGCCGTGGCGGCCGCCTTCGTGGTCGAGCGCCGCGTCGCCGCCCTGCCGCTGGCCTTCTCGCTCATCGCCCTGGTGTTCGGGGTGGCCACCCTGGTGTTCCACGACCCCCGCATCATCAAGATGAAGACCACGGTGCTGGACGGCGCGCTCGGGCTTGGGCTGCTGGGCGGGTTTGCGCTGGGCCGCAGCCCGGTGAAGCTGCTCCTGTCCTCGACCCTGCAGCTCAGCGATGCGGCCTGGCGGCGGCTCACCCTGCGCTACGGGCTGTTCTTCGTGGCCATGGCGGCGGCGAACGAGCTGGTCTGGCGCACCCAGCCGGACGGCGTCTGGGTCGCGTTCCGCTCCTTCGGCCTGGTGGTCGCAGGCCTCGCCTTCTCCGCCACCCAGCTTCCCGGCATGCTGAAGGACGCCGCCGCCATGGAGGCGGCGTTGAAGATGAACGAGTCGCACGACTGACGCCGAGGCGGCGCGACGCATATCGCAGGCCGGCGGGGCTGTCGCGAAACCGACGCCTCGGCGCGATATTGCTCCCTGTGCGGAGGAGATGACATGGCCAAGCTGAGCTCTTCGACGCCGGCGCTGGATCGTTCGCCGAGCCATCTCCTTCACCGCGCGCTGCAGCTCGCGCTGGATATCTACACGGCCGAGACCGGGCCGGTCGCGGTGACCCAGCGCCAGTATGCCGTGCTGGCCGCCGTCGCCTCCGACGAGGGGCTGAGCCAGACGAGGCTGGTGCGCGCCACCGGCATCGACCGCTCCACGCTGGCCGATCTCGTGGCCCGCATGATCGCGAAAGGCTATCTGGAACGGGAGCGTTCGGCCGAGGACGCCCGCGCCAACCGGGTGAGGCTTGGCGAGGCGGGCCGCGCCGTCCTCGCCTCCGCAGGCCCCCGAGTGGAGGCGGCGGACCGGCGCATCCTGGAGGTGCTGGGCGCCAAGAAGCGTGAGCCCTTCATCGCCGCGCTGAGGAAGCTCGCAAGGGCCGGGGAGGGCGAGCTGCTGCCCGAGCCGGCGGTCAAGTCGGACAAGCCCAGGAAGGCGAAGAAGGGCAAGAAGAAGCACCGTTCTGAGGGCGTCTCCAGCGCTCCCGACGCGCCGGCTTCCACGCTGGAGGATCGCGAGCCGGCCTGACGCCCTTTAAGGCGCGCCTTGTATCAGCAGCGGTTGGTTATGACCGGCGTCGACAGTACGGCTCTGAGATGCTCCCCCTCTGAGGGAGCTGTCGGCGCAGCCGACTGAGGGGGCCAGCCGCCGCGGTCTACCGGCGTCACCCCTCCACCGCTTCGCGGTTCCCCCTCCCCCAAAGGGGAGGATCATAACCCCAGCGGTCTGCCTGCCTGCCGGTTCAGACCCTTATGTCGACAAGGGAGCCCGGGCGCAGGATCTGGCCGGGGGCGGCCTGCGTCCGCTGGGCCGGCGGTGCGGGCGAGGCCTGGGCGGTCCGGGTGCGCTCCGACCCCGGCGACGCCGCCG
>CAXUCS010000118.1:0-6866 GCA_964249365.1 uncultured Caulobacteraceae bacterium
GCACGATCTCGCCGGCCGCCGTCTTGATGTTGGCGTCGTCGCCGCCCTGGGCGTCGAACGTCTCGCGCAGGTGCGGGTAGACCGTATCGGCCCAGCGCCGCCTCAGCGCGAGCACGAAGTCGAGGCGGGCCCCGTCCTCCACGCTCGGGATCATGCCGCCTTCCTCGCTGAGCGCCCGCCGGGCGCGACCAGTTCGATCCGCTCGCCGGCCGCGCCCAGGAAGCAGGCGCTGGGCCCATCGAAGGCAGGTTCCTGCGAGCACTCGAAGCTTACCGCCGCCATGCCGGGCGCCAGCTCGCCCGGCCGGCAGGGCCGGGGCCGGGCCGAGGCGGGATAGGCGTCCAGCTCGATCAGCGTTCCTTCGGCGAGCCTGACCAGACCGTGACGGTGCAGGGTCTCCGCCGGCAGGCCGTGCGCGTCGGAAATGACGCGGACGGGCGTCGCCACCGGCGCCTCCGTCGCGTTGTCGAAGCGGCGGTAGGGCTCCAGCAGCGCATCGGCGTCCGGACCCGCGGCCACGACGATGAAGACGCGGCCTACGAAGGAGAGCGCCGGCGCGAGGTCGAGGCCGGAGCCCGGGCCGACCTCGGTGAAATAGCAGCATTCCCCCGCAGGCCCGATCACCTGCATGGCGCGGATCATGGGAAAGCGGGTCAGGCTCCTTGGCGGCCCGATGATCTCGAAGGCTCCGCCCTGCAGCCGGTCGGCCAAGTCGTCGAGGTCCTGGACCACGAATTCGGTGGCGTTCCAGCCGAAGGTGGTCAAGGCACGCCAGCCCGACGCAGCGGCGCTTTCGACGAAGCGAAGCCGAACCGGCTCCCCGCTCGCGGGACCGAGCGTCAGCATGGGTCGTCCGACCTCCGCCGGGGCCTGCAGGCCCGCCGCCGTTTCGACGTCGACGACCCCCCGCTCCAGCACCCGGTAGCCGAGTTCGCCGACGTAGGCCGCTTCGACCGCCTGCAGGGCTGGCACGGCGTAGGTCACGGCGCGGATGGGACCGAGCCTCGGGCGCAGCGGAGGCTCAACCATGGGACCTGTCGGTGCGCGCACGCTCCAGCTCCTCGGCGGCGCGGCGGAACGCCGGCAGGCCCAGCCCGACCAGCACGATGGCGGGGACGGAGACCGCCACCGTCTCGATCGACAGGGCGTAGCGCAGAGCCGAGGGATGTCCGAACCGGTCCACCATCCAGCCGACCGGCGGCGGGCCGAGGAACTGGCCGACCAGGCTGATCACCAGGTAGTAGATCGACGTGGCCTTGGCCCGGATCTGCCCCGGCGCCAGCAGGGTCAGGGACACGGGCCCCGCGGTGGTGGCGATGGAGCCGCCGAAGAGGCCTATGAACATGCCGGCGAGCGCCACCGGTGCGCTCGGCGCCAGCGGGAAGAGCGCCAGGCCGGGCGCGGCGACGACCAGGCCGCAAAGGAGGGATCGCAGCGTCGCGTCCGACCGGCCCTGCGCCATCCCGCGGCGGCTGAGCCAAACGCTCGCCACCGCACCGAGCGGGCCTGCGGTGAAGAACATCAGCCCCGTCGCCATCCCGACCTGGCCGACGTTCCAGCCCCAGGTGCGCTGGAAGAGGGCCACGTTCCAGAAACTCAGCGCGCCCAGCGTCACCGAACAGGCCGACGCCGCGAAGAGCGTCCCGAATGCGCGCCACCGCCGCCCGATATAGCGCACCGCCGCGCCGAGACCGGCGGCGGCCGTGGAGGTCACGTCGGCGCGGTCGGGCTCGCGGATCGTCAGCATGAGAAGCGCGAGCAGGACGCCGGGCGCCCCCACCACCAGGAAGACGCCCTGCCAGGGCCTCATGCCGGCGACGAGCGGCGGGGCGTGCTGGATGGCGTGGACCAGCGGGCCGCCGAACAGGAAGGCGGAGCCGGCGCCGACGAAGGAGCCCGCCATGTAGAGACTGATCGGCTTGGCCCGGCGCGCCGGGGGAAAGGCGTCCCCGATCAGCGAAACGGCGCAGGGCGCCACCGCCGCCTCGCCGAAGCCGACGCCGAGCCGCGCGGCGAACAGCGGCAGGAAGCTCCACGCCAGGCTGGCGGCGGCGGTCATGGCGCACCAGACCGCGATGCCGAAGGCCAGGACGCCGCGCCGGGAGAACCGGTCCGCAGCCCAGCCGAACGGCAGGCCGACGGCGACGTAGAAGATCGCGAACGCCGGACCGAGCAGCAGCCCGACCTGGAAGTCGCTGAGATGCAGGTCGGCCTTGACGCCCGGAACCAGGAGGCTCGGCAGGAAGCGGTCGACGTAGGACACGATCTGGACGGCCATCAGCAGGCCGACGAGATACCAGCCGCCTCGCCGCCATCGGAAGGCGCCGGACGCGGGCTGAGCGATACTGGTCTCGGCAAGCATCAGCGGCCTGTCATCGTGAGCTGAGCAAGCGTAGAGCCGCGCCCGAGGATGACAAACGACGTTATTTGCCCCTCAATGTGAATCCGGCTCACACGGGGAGCGCCTTTGACGTCCCTGCCCTCGATGCAGACCCTGCGCGCCTTCGACGCCGCCGCCCGCCACGGCAGCTATTCGGTCGCGGCGGCGGAACTGGGCGTGACCCACGGGGCGGTGAGCCACCGCATCCGCGAGCTGGAGGAGCGGTTGGGCATGCCCCTGTTCCGGCGGGTGAACCGGCGGATGGTTCCCACCCGCGAGGCGGTCGCCCTGCTGTCCCAGGTCCGCCAGGCGCTGACGACGCTGCACAGGGCCTTCCCCTCCCCTGCGCCGGCGCAGTCCGTCCGGCTCGTGGTCAGCGTGCATCCGTCGCTGGCGGTACGCTGGCTGGCGCCGCGGCTCGGCGGCTTCACCGCCGCCTGTCCAACGGTCGACCTGGAGGTCCGCTCCACCGCCGACCTGGAGGACTTCCTGGACCCGGGCGTCGATCTGGCGCTGCGGTACGGAGCCGGCGGCTGGCCGGACGCCAGCGACGAGCGCCTTGCCGGCGAGGTGCTGTTTCCGGTGTGCGCGCCGGCCTACCGAGACCGGCTCTCGATCCGCGAGCCGGCGGACCTCGTCCGCTGCGTGCTCCTGCGCCACGCCTGGCAGCCCTGGTCGCCCTGGCTGCGGGAAGCGAGGCTCAGGCTGGAGGAACCCCGGCTCGGGCCGACCCTGTCCGATAGCGCCATGACCGTGGAGGCGGCCGCGAGCGGCCAGGGTGTGGCGCTCGCCCGGCGTTTGTTCGTCCAGGGTGACCTGAACAGCGGGCGGCTGGTGCGGCTGTTCGATGTCGAGGTGGAGGACAACTACGCCTACTACATCGCCTGGCGGACAGGATCGAAGCTGAGCGAGGCGTCGCTGAGCTTCGCCGCATGGCTGAGGGCCGAGCTGCGGCCGTGACGCGGGCGCCTATTCGGCGGCCAGCACCGATCCGTGCGGCCCCCGCAGCGTGACGTTGCGCACGTGGTACTGGAAGCGGTCCGGCCGGTAGAAGCCCAGGCTGAGTTGGACCGGCCGTCCCGAGCCATCACGCATGATGCGCTCGATCTTCAGCAATGGGGCGGAGACGCTGACGTCCAGCGCCGCCGCCGTCTGGGGTTCGGCCGCGACCGCCGTGATCCACTGTTCCGCCTCGAGCGGAGCGGCGCCCGCGCGCTCCAGCAGGGCCAGGAACGTCTTGTGCGCGACGTCCTCCACCGAGAAGCCGGCCGCGATGTCCTGCGGCGTGAAGGTGATGAGATAGGCCAGCGGCTGGCCTTCCAGCAGGCGGCGGCGCACGACGCGATGCAACAGAGCGTTCGCGGGCAGCTTCAGCAGCGAACCCGCCGCCGAGTCGCCCGCGCTCACCTCACCGACCTCCAGCAACTCGACCTGGGTCACCAGACCCATCTCCTGAAGGCTCTCGATCAGATTGTCGAAGGAGCTGCGGACCATGGGGATGGTGGGGCGCGGCGCGACGAGCGTGCCGCGCCCGCGGTGACGGCTGACGAGCTTGTCCGCCGCCAGTTCATTGAGCGCGCGCTTGACGGTGATGCGGGACACCGCGAACAGCCGGGTGAGCGTCTGTTCGCCGGGGAGCAGGGTCTTGGGCGCGACCTCGTTCTGCTCGATCATTCCACGGATGATCATGTAGATCTGATGATAGAGGGGGGTTGGCTGCGCCTCGTCCAGCATGTCGGGCGACAGGCGGCCTTCCCAGAAGTGGGCCGCCGCCGCGTCCGCTTCCGATGCGGAGCTGTCGTCCTTCGCAAGGGTGTCGCTGGCGGTCGGCATTGCAATCAGGACCTGTGACCAAGACACGGCCGCCGTGACTACACCGGGCCATGCGCCTAGGCGATCGAAATCGCGGGGAGTTAGGTCGGAGCGCAATGGGCTGGGCGACGAGCGACAGGGCCGCCTCGCGGACGCCGGCACCCCCAGGTACAGCCGTCCCGCGCAGCGGCGAGAACCCGCATCGCGGGGGCGGGCCGCCTCTCAACCGGCGCGGCCACGCCTTCCCCGCGGGACCGCCGCCAAGCGGCGACGCTCAGAACTTGTAGGCGACGTTGACGTCGAAGGTCCCCGGCTGATTGAAATAGTCGAGACCAACCAGATCGGCCGTTCCATAGTCGACCATGGTACAGTTCTTGCACTCTGCCGTAATCGTAATCGGGTACTGCTTGGGCGCAAAGGTGACGCCAAAGTCGATGAGGGTACGCGGCTTGTCCCGCCCGCCGGCCGGCGTGGGGTATGAGCTGGCCGATCCTTCGGTGTTGGCGGTATCGAACCATTCACGCGATACGTACTGGACCGCGAAGTTGGGCGTCGCGGTCAGCAACTGGAAGTCGAAGATATAGCTGGCCGTGGCGGAAAGGTCGAGCGCGGGCGTGTAGACGGGAGTCGCCAGCGAGCCGTTCGCGCGCACGATGCCCGAGTCGCAGGTCCCGGTCACCCCGGCAAGGCAGGACTGCTGCTGGTTGCTTATCAGAGCGCTCTGGTCGAAATACATCGCCCGGATGGTGCTGACGTTCGCCCCCAGCGTCAGCTTACGGATCGGCCTCCAGGTGACGTTCGTCTCCAGCCCGTATGCTGCGAGATTGGCCGCGTTGCTGGTGTCGAAGCTGGCGGTGGCGGGGTTGTCGGACAGCAGCTGGTAGTTGTTCACGTTCTCGTAGAAGGCGGTCACGTTCAGGCGGAGCCGCCGGTCCGGCGTCTGGGAACGGAAACCGGTCTCGTAGGACCAGATCGTCTCCGGCGAGAAGTTGTTGTAGTCCTCAGGGCTGGCGCCGGTCAGACCGTTCCAGCCGCCGCCCTGGAAGCCCCGGGTTGCGGAGCCGAACACCATCAGGTCCGGGTCGATCTGGTACTGCAGGGCGAAGCGCGGAGTGAACTCGTTCGCGTCGAGGTGGGTCGGGTAGCCCTCCGCCTGGACCTGGGCGGTCGTGTATCCGGGGCCGGCGCCGCTGGGATGCAGCAGGGTGGTCTTGATCTCGTGGGTGAAACGGCCGCCGAAGGTGAAGGTCAGCTTGGACGTAACCTTCAGGTCGCCCTGGGCGTAGACGGCTTCGGAGATCGTCTGGTTCTTCTCAAGCTGATCGTTCAGCGGCAGCGCGACGGCGGGCGCCAGACCGAGCACCTGGCCATAGTCGTTCAGGTTGGTCTCGAAGAGGTAGAAGGCCCCGGCGGTATAGTTCAGTCGTGAACCCAGATCACCTGTCCACTTCAGCTCTTGGGAATATTGCGAGTTCCGCAGCGCCTGAGCGAGGGTGATCTCGCCCGTTGAGAAGGTGTCGGCGGGCTGGAGCGGACCAAGCGCCGTCGCAGGGAAGTCGGCGCCCAGATGTTGGGACAGTCCTCGAACGCCGGTGATGATGTTCAGCGTGCCGGCCCGGAAGCTCGCCTTGATGTTGGAGGTAAGGCCGAAGCTGTTCACGATCGCGCTCTGGCCGAAGGTCGACTTCTCGCCGCCCAAGTAGGGTTCGAGCGCGCCGCCCTGGGTGGTGAACCCGGAATAGGAGATCCGCTCGTCTCCGCCATCCGCCGGCTGGTTCAGGAGGTTGGCGTTGTTATTGTGCTCGTAATCGCCGGCGATGTCCCATCGGACGTTGGACAGGGCGGTGGGAAGGAACGACACCGCCTCGCGCACGCCCCAGTTGTGCATGGTGTCGAGGCTCTGCCCGGTGGTGACGTCATGGACGTAGCCGCTGTTCCCGACCGCATAGGCGGAGGTGCGTGTCAGGATCTGGCTGTTGATCGGCAGGTTGACCGAGCCACGGAACGTGTACCCGTCGTATGAGCCGCCACCCGCCTGCGCGTCGCCTCCGAAGGTCGCGCCGGGCTTCTGCAGGCTGACCACTATGGCGCCGCCGGTGGAGTTGCGCCCGAAGAGCGTGCCTTGCGGGCCGTTCAGCACCTGTATCTGGTCGACCCCGAAGAGGGCGAAGTTGTTTGCGTTCTGGCGCGATATGTAGATGTCGTCGATATAGGTGCCGACCTGGGCCTCAAACGTTGGGAACGACTGCGTCTGCCCAAGCCCTCGGATGTAGTAGACGTTGGCCGAGCCCTGACCGACGTTGTTGGCGGCGAACATGTTGGGCACTTCGCGACCGAGGTCCAGAGTGCTGCCGATCTGCTGCGCCGCAAGGGCGTCGCCCGAAAAGCTGGTGACGGAGATCGGCACGTTCTGGAGGTTCTGACTACGCCGCTGGGCCGTCACCACGACTTCCTGAAGCGCAGTCGAGCCAGCCGCGCTGGCCTCCGGCGCGGGCGTCTGCGGCGGCGTGTTGGCCGGGGGCGGAGCGGCGATCGTGCTCTGCGCCTGCGCGACCGACGCGACGGCGAGGGTCGCCAGCGAGACACCAAGACACGCCGAAAGCCTGACGGCTACTCTCATCTCGACCCCTCCGCTCCCGCTGGTCGGCGCCCCATCCACCACCAGCCCGCCAAG
>CAXUCS010000119.1:0-6856 GCA_964249365.1 uncultured Caulobacteraceae bacterium
GCTTCTGGCGGTCGGGTGCGTCGGCCGTGTAGGCGCCCCGGCGCAGGTCCAGCCCGAGCGCCTGGAGCCGCGGCCCGTAGCTGGAGGCGATCAGGCGGCGGTAGGCGGGGACGGAGCCGTCCGGCACGAGCCCCCGGACCCGGAAGGCGCGCCAGTTGTCGCCGGCGGAGGCGCTGGCGTTGGAGTCCGGGTTGGCCGCCACCGCGCGGGTCTCGGCCACCAGGCTCGCCGCCGGGGCGCGGCCCGCCTGGAAGGAGGCCCACAGGCTGTCGTTGGCCGCCAGCGCCTCGCCCGCGTCCAGTCGCGGCAGCGCCGCGATCAGCGCCCGCCAGTCGGCTGGGGGCAGCTCGAAACGGTAGTAGCCCGTGCCCCCGGCGTTGGGCATCAGATAGGCGCCCGGCCGCACGGGAACGGGGGCCTCGCTCGCGTCGAGGAGGCTGCACTGGCGCTGGCCGTCGCCGGTCTCCAGGCATAGCGGAATGCCCCAGCGCTCCGGCTGCGGCGTGTCGCCCAGGAGCGCGTAGCGGCTCTGGCGGGCGTAGAGTCCGCCGCCCCGGCGCTCGAAGGTGACGAGCGGCACGCCCTGCTGGTCCACGAAGCTCCGCATGGCGGTGAGGAGGCGCGGGTCGTGCGCGGTGTCGGCCAGGGCGGTGAAGAACTGCTCGGTGGAGGCGTTGGCGTAGCGGTGGCGCGCCAGGTGCAGCCGGACGCCCTCGCGGAAACGGTCGTCGCCCATGTAGGCAACGACCATGGCGACCACCTGGCCGCCCTTGCCGTAGGTCACGTCGTCGAAGGCGCTGTCGATCTCGCTGTTCTGCGCGATCAACTGGTGGATCGGGCGCCCGACCTCCAGCGCATCGGTCGACATGGCCTGGAAGCCTTCGGCCAGCGCGTTGGAATGGATGTGGAGCGACGGGTCCCAGGCGTCGCCGATGCGGTAGCCCATCCAGTTGGCGAAGCTCTCGTTAAGCCAGATGTCGTCCCACCAGGCGGGGCTGACGAGGTCGCCGAACCATTGGTGCGACAGCTCGTGCGACACCACCATGCCGAACGCCTGGCGCTGGGTGGTGGGCGCGTCAGGCTCCAGGAGGATGATGGGGTCGGCATAGACGTCGGCGCCGGCGTTCTCCATCGCGCCCGGCATCTCGGGCGAGGCGATCTGGTCGAGCTTGGGGAAGGGGAACGGCTGGCCGAAATAGTTCTCCAGGAGCCCGACGATCCTGGGGGTCTGCCTCATCACGAAGTCGGTCCTGCCGGCCTGGGCCTGCGTCGCCACCACGCCGAGAGGCAGGGGCGCGGCGCGCTGCGGGTCCGGCGGCACGGCGCCTCTCGGGTGGAGGAAGGGCCCGGTGACCATGGCCACGAGGTAGGTCGGCAGCGGCTTGGTCGGCTGGAAGTGGTGAACCTCCATCGGCCCTTCGCGCGTCACGCCGGTTTCCGGCGCGTTGGAGACGGCGACCTGGCCCGGCGTGGTGGCGATGTTGATGGTGAAGGGCGTCTTGTATCCGGGCTCGTCGAAGGAGGGGTAGGCGGCCCGCGCGTCGATCGACTCGAACTGGGTCCAGCTGTACCAGCGGTCCGCGACCTTGATGTGGTAGAGCCCGGAGGGCGAGTCGCCGAAAGCGCCGTCGTAGTCGAAGACGAAGGTCGCCCGCCCCGCCGGCAGCGGTTGCGCGAAGTCGAGCCGCACAACGCCGGTGGGGTCGACCTGCGTCCACTTCGCCACGTGCGGCTGGCCGCCCACCATCACCACCGAACGGGTGACGTTCAGGTTGCGGCCATGCATGTAGATGTGGTCGGAGGGTGCACGCACGTCCGCGCTGATCTCCACGTGGCCGGAGAAGCGCGGCCGCTCCGGGACGATCGTCATGTCCAGGCGATAGGCGGCGGGGGTGACCGCGTCCGGCAGCCTGCCCTTGGGCGCGGCGGGGTCGCTCGCCTGCGCGTGAGCGGCCGTGGCGAGGCCGAGCAGCGTCGTGCAGAACAGCAGGCCACGGATCATCGTCATACCCCCAGGTCGTCCCGTCGCTGGTTAGCGCCGCCGCTCGCTCGCGGCCAATTTAATTGCGGGCAATCCGGACAGGCGGGCGGGCCGGTCAGCCGAGCCAGGGAGCCAGCCGCTCGCGATCGAGCATGTCCTGGTAGCTCGGACGGGGCCGGGTCACGGCGAACGCGCCGCCCCTGACCAGGACCTCGGGCACGAGCGGGCGGCTGTTGTATTCGCTGGCCATGGAAGCGCCGTAGGCGCCGGCCGTCAGCAGCGCCACCAGGTCGCCGGCCGCCAGCAGGGGCAGCAGGCGGTCGCGCGCGAAGGTGTCGCCGGTTTCGCACACCGGACCGACCACGTCATAGGGACGCTCCGGGGCGCCCGGCAGGGGAGCGCGGACCGGCCGGATGGCGTGGAAGGCGTCGTAGAGCGCCGGGCGCACCAGGTCGTTCATGGCTGCGTCCAGCACCAGGAAGCGGCGGCCGGTTGGGCGGGCGTGGACCTGGACGACGCGGGTCAGCAGCACTCCCGCATTGGCCGCGATCAGCCGGCCGGGCTCGAAGGCGAGTTCCACGTCCAGCTCGCCGACCGTTTGCAGCACCGCCTGCGCATAGGCCCCCGGCACCGCCGGCTCCGGCCCGTCGAAGTAGGGCGCGCCCACCCCGCCGCCGAGGTCGAGCCGGCGCACGGGCAGGCCCGCGGCCCGCAGGCGTTCGACCAGCCTGCGCATGGCGGCGAAGGCGGCGCGCATGGGCTGGAGGTCGGCGATCTGGCTGCCGATGTGACAGGCGAGGCCCGCCACGTCGAACTGCGGCGCCGCACAGGCCCGGGCGTACAGCCGCTCGGCCTCGCTCCAGCTGACGCCGAACTTGTTCTCGTCCGAACCGGTGGTGATCTTGGGATGGCCGCCGGCCCCCACGTCCGGGTTGACGCGCAGCGCCACGGTAGGCCGTGCGCCCCTGGCGGCGGCGATGGTCGCGAGGCGCTCCAGCTCGGGCTCCGACTCGAGGTTGATCTCGCCCACGCCTGCGTCCAGCGCGAAGGCGAGCTCGCCATCCGTCTTGCCGACGCCGGAGAAGACGATGCGGCCGGGGGGCACGCCCGCGGCGAGCGCGCGACGGATCTCCCCCTCCGAGACCGTGTCCGCCCCCGCGCCGAGCCGCGCCAGCGTCGCCAGAACGGCCAGCGAACCGTTGGCCTTGACCGCATAGGCCACGCGCACCGGGCGGGGCGCGAAGGCGTCCCTGAAGGTCAGGTAGTGGTGCTCCAGCGTGGCGGAGGCGTAGACGTAGACGGGCGTGCCGACCGCCTCGGCGACCTGCGCGAGCGGCACATCCTCGCAGTGCAGCTCCGGGCCGTGCGGGCCCGGGCGGTCGTGGAAGTGGTCCATCTCGACCTGCGTCCCGGCCCTTGGCAGGATCGGCGGATGCTCAGTTCGGCGGGGTGGTGCTCACGTTGGGGCCCAGCGGGTTGGGCGCGCCCGGCACCGGCGAGTCGCGGGGCGTGGTCAGCTGGGCGTTGGGGTCCTGGACGTCGCGGGTGGTGAGGGGCGCGTTGTCGTCCAGGCTGTTGGCCTCGCGCTCGGCGGAGCCCGTGGTGTTCTTGGACGCGGCGTCCTGGGCCGCGGCGGCCTGCGAGCGCTGACGCCTCGCGTCGAAATACTGCTGGCGCGTGTTCTGGCCGAACAGCGGCGCCGGCTGCTCCAGCGGGCCGATCTTGCCGCAGGCCGCGAGCCCCAAGCCGAGCGCTCCCGCCCCGAGCAGGAGCGCGAAGAGCGCCTTGCGTGCCTTGGTCGTCATCCGAGCAACCCCCTCCAGCGCGCCACCTGCGCGCGCACCTGGTCCGGCGCCGTCCCGCCGTAGCTGGTGCGGCTGGCCGCCGACGCTTCCGGAGAGAGCACGCCATAGACCCGCTCGTCTATCCCGGGCTCGATGGATTGCAGCTCTCCAAGGGGCAGTTGCGCCAAGTCCACGCCGAGCGCTTCCGCCCGCTTCACCGCCGCGCCCGTGGCGTGATGGGCCTGGCGGAACGGCAGGCCCCGCTCGCGCACCAGCCAGTCTGCGAGGTCGGTGGCGGTGGAGAAGCCGGCGCCGGCGGCCTGCGCCATCCGCTCCGGCACGGGCTGGAGGTCGTCGACCATGCCCGCCATGGCCGCGAGCGACAGGTCCAGCGCGTCGTGGGCGTCGAACACCGGCGGCTTGTCCTCCTGGGTGTCCTTGGCATAGGCGAGCGGCAGCCCCTTCATCACCAGGGTGAGCGTGGTCAGGGCGCCGAAGATGCGGCCGACCTTGGCGCGCACCAGTTCGGCGGCGTCCGGGTTCCTCTTCTGCGGCATGATGGAGGAGCCGGTGGTGAAGGCGTCCGACAGCGTGGCGAAGCCGAACTGGGGCGTGACCCAGATCACCATCTCCTCCGCCAGGCGCGACAGGTGGACGGCGCAGATGGAGGCGGCGGACAGGTACTCCAGCGCGAAGTCGCGGTCCGACACGCTGTCCAGCGAGTTGGCCGTCGGCCGGTCGAAGCCGAGCGCGTCGGCCGTCATGGCGCGGTCGATCGGGAAGGGCGAGCCGGCGAGCGCCGCGGCGCCGAGCGGGCACTCGTTCATGCGCAGGCGCGCGTCGCGGAACCGTCCCGCATCGCGCCCCAGCATCTCCACATAGGCGAGGAGGTGGTGGCCGAAGGTGACCGGCTGGGCGGGCTGCAGGTGGGTGAAGCCCGGCATGAGCGTGGCCGCATGCGCCTCCGCCTTGTGCAGGAGCGCGCGCTGCAGCGCCTCGATCTGGACCACTGCGCCGTCGCAGGCCTCGCGGACCCACAGCCGGAAGTCCACCGCCACCTGGTCGTTCCTGGAGCGCGCGGTGTGGAGCCGGCCCGCCGCCGGCCCGATCAGCTCCTGGAGCCGCGCCTCCACGTTCATGTGGATGTCCTCGTACTCGTCGCGGAAGGGGAAGGTCCCCTCCCCGATCTCCCGCTCGATCGTTGCGAGGCCGTCCTGGATCGCCAGGCCGTCGGCGCTTGAAATCACGCCGCAGCGGGTCAACATCGCGGCGTGGGCGCGCGAGCCGGCGAGGTCCTGCGCCCACAGCCGGCGATCCACGGCCAGAGAGACGTTGATCGCCTGCATCAGCTCGGCCGGCTTCCGTTCGAAGCGGCCGCCCCACATGCCCTGGCCTTTGGACTGTTGCGACATGACGACGAGCGGACCTTCGGGCGTGGAGCGGCGAGCGGCGCTGGGCCTGCCGCTCAGGGCGGCGCTGGCGGCGGTCGTCGCGGTGGGCGTAGCGGGGGTCCTATACGTCATCGTCTCCGCCGCCCACAAACCGGGCGCGACCGGGGGGCTGGCGGGGCTGAGCCGCGGGGCCATGGCCAAGCTGCAGGTGCTGCCCGACCCGCTGCCGGAACCCGCGGTGGCGTTCGTGGACGGCGACGCCAAGCCCGTGCACCTCGCCGACTACCGCGGCCGCGCGGTGGTGCTGAACCTGTGGGCGACCTGGTGCGCCCCTTGCGTGAAGGAGATGCCGACGCTCGCCGCGCTCCAGGCGACGGAGGCCGGCAAGGGGATCGTGGTCCTGCCGGTCAGCATGGACACCTCCGGCGAGACCGACAAGGCCAAGGCCTTCATGGCCGCCCACCCGCCGCTCGCCTTCCACCAGGACGCCAAGTACGCCTTCATGACCGGGATGAAGCCTCCGCTGGCCGGCTTTCCCACCACCGTCCTGATCGACCGCTCGGGCATGGAGCGCGCCATCTATGCGGGCGACACCGACTGGGACTCCGCGGACGCGCGCAAGGCGGTGGAGCGTCTCGCCGGCCTCTGAGCCGCCGGAACATCGCGGGAGGTCTCCGGGTTGTCCGTCCAAACCCCCAAGGAGACAACCCATGGCTGACACACGACAACTCGCCGTCGTGACCGGCGCTTCCAGCGGCATCGGCTTCGAGTTGGCCCGCCAGTTCGCCCAGGGCGGCTTCGACGTGATCCTGGCCGCCGACCGCGACCTGAACGCCGCGGGCGAAGCGGTGCGCGCCGAAGGCGGTGCGGTGATCCAGGCGCTGGAGGCCGACCTCTCCACCCGCACGGGCGTGGACCAACTCTACCAGGCGATCAAGGCGTCGGGCCGTCCGGTCGCCGCGCTGGCGGCCAACGCCGGCATCGGCCTTGGTCACGGCTTCCTGGACCAGAACCTCGACGACGCCATCAAGCTGGTGGACACCAACATCACGGGCACGCTGGCGCTGATCCACGCGGTGGGTCGCGACATGCGCTCGGCCGGCGAGGGGCGCATCCTGATCACCTCGTCCATCGCGTCGCTGATCCCCGGCACCTTCCAGGCTGTCTACAACGGCAGCAAGGCCTTCCTGCAGTCCTTCTCCTTCGCGCTCCGCGAGGAGCTGAAGGACTCGGGCGTGACGGTGACCGCGCTCCTGCCGGGGGCCACGGAGACGGACTTCTTCCACCGCGCCGACCTGGATGACACCAAGGTCGGCTCCTCCAAGAAGGACGGGGCCGAGATGGTGGCCAAGACCGGCTACGAGGCGCTGATGAAGGGCGAGGGCGATGCGGTCGCCGGCTGGAAGAACAAGCTCCAGGCCGCCGCCACCCGCGTCATGACGGGCGACCAGCTCGCCGGCATGCACCGCGGCATGGCCGAGCCCGGCTCGGCCAACTGAGCGGACCGCAACCCTCCCCGGCCACCGGGGAGGGGCTCACCCTAGGCCGAGCACGTCCTGCATGTCGTACAGGCCGGGCGGACGCCCGGCGATCCAGACCGCGGCCTCCAGCGCGCCGCGGGCGAACAGGCGGCGGTCGCGAGCGGAGTGGGACAGTGTGAGGATCTCGTCCTCCGCGGCGAAGATGACGCTGTGCTCCCC
>CAXUCS010000120.1:0-6835 GCA_964249365.1 uncultured Caulobacteraceae bacterium
TCCGGCGGCTGCGGCTGGCGAACGTCGCGCCGCCGGAGGTGGTGTGGCGCGTCGGCGAGGAGACCGGGCTGTTCGACGGACCGGAGCCGCCGCCCCCGCCGGCGGACGCCGGCTTCTCCGCCCCTCGCGCCTTCGTGGACTTGGCGAAGGACGTGATCCTGCACCGCGATCCGGTTCGCTTCGATCTCCTCTACCGCCTCCTCTGGCGGCTGAAGCAGGAGCCTCAGCTGATGGAGGTCGCGACCGACGCCGACGTCGCGGCCGCCCGGCTCCTGAAGAAGCAGGTGCGCGACGCGGAGCACAAGATGCACGCCTTCTTGCGCTTCCGCCGCGTGGACGACCCTGAAGACCCGGCCGGGATCGAGACCTACGTCGCCTGGTTCGAGCCCGCGCACCACATCGTGGAGCGCGGCGTGGACTTCTTCGTCCACCGCATGGCCAACCTCCGCTTCTCGATCCTGACGCCGGACGTGTGCGCCCACTGGACGGGCGAGCTCAGCTTTTCTCCGGGCGTGGACGGGAGCCAGGCGCCGGCCGAGGACGCCCTGGAGGAGGACTGGCGCGTCTACTTCGCCTCGATCTTCAACCCGGCGCGGGTGAACGCCTCGCTCATGACCCAGCACATGCCGCGCCGCTATTGGAAGAACATGCCCGAGGCCCGGCTCATCCCCGAGATGGTCTCGCGCGCGCAGGGGAGGACGGAGACCATGGTGCAGGCGCCCCCGACCGAACCCTCACCCCGCGTGCGCCGCCGCGCCGCGCCTAAACCGGCTGCCGAGCCGGGCGAAGCGCCGGAAACGCTGGAGGCGATCGCGCAGGCGCTGCAGACCTGCCGGCGCTGCGACATCGGGCTGAACGCCACCCAGGGCGTGCCGGGCGAGGGGCCCGCCGCCGCGCCGCTCATGTTCGTGGGCGAGCAGCCCGGCGACATGGAGGACCTGAAGGGCCGCCCCTTCGTCGGTCCCGCCGGCCAGCTGTTCGATCGGGCGCTGGCCGAGGCCGGCGTGCCGCGCGACGTCACCTACGTCACCAATGCGGTGAAACACTTCAAGCACGAGCCCCGCGGCAAGCGCCGCATCCACTCCAAGCCGAACGCCGGCGAGGTGAAGGCCTGCCGCTGGTGGCTGGAGAACGAGCGCCGGATCGTCCAGCCCAAGGTGGTGGTGGCGCTGGGCGCCACCGCGGGTCTGTCGGTGTTCGGCCGCTCGGTGGCGGTGACGCGCGAGCGCGGCGTGGTGGGCGAGGTGGAGGGCGGCGCGCTGGGCTTCCTCACCGTCCACCCCTCCTTCCTGCTCCGCCTGCCGGACGAGGCCAGCAAGGCGGCGGAGTTCGAGCGCTTCGTGCGCGATCTGGGCGAGGCGTACGCGCTCCTCTGAGGCGCAGGGGTTAGGAGCTGCCCCGACCTGGCGGCTTGCGGCGAAGCATCCAGAACCCGGCGAAGATCAGGCAGACGCCGCCCAGGAACGGTACGCCACCAAAGATCATGACGATGCCGAGATCATTCGCCACGCTGGGCGGGTAGTCCGGGGGAGTCGGTTGCAGGGCGCTGATCGAGCAGGCTCCGCTGAGGAGCGCTACCAGCGCGCCGCACACGATCAGCACATAACCGCCGAGGCGACGGTCCTTATCGCCCTGATCCCGGCTCACGGGCGCGTTCGCCCGGCTTGCGCCTCGGCCAGCGCCGCCGCGCCCGGCGCGCCGGGGCGGTAGAAGGTGTTGTAGGTGTCGAAGGGGATGATGCGCCCGTCCGGCTGGACGAAGTGGACGCAGGAGCGCTTCACCGTGCCGAGGTCGAAGTTGAAGCGGTCCAGGAACTGGCTGACCACCACGCGGAAGGTGTGCTCGTAGCCGAGCCCCTGCGGCACCGCCGCCTCGGGCAGGCAGCACAGGAGCGAGGCCAGCTTGCCCGGCGTGTTCCCCTGCACGGTGGAGAGCGACAGGAGGTCGAACACGCGCCGCTGCAGCTCGGGGAAGCCCTCGAAGGCCACCGTGTTGGGCGCGGCCTCCAACAGCGCCTCGCGCGGCAGGAGCGCGGTGACGGGCGTCACCTCCGTCCCGTCCCGCAGGCCGTAGCCGATGCAGATCTGGTCGGGGTTGCAGGGCAGCGGGATCAGGTCGTCCAGGCCGAACACGCCCGCCTCCGCGATCGCGCGACGCACCTCTGTAAGCATGATGCGGTGGCGCTTGGCGTCGAAGCCGGTGTTGCGCCCGGCGTCCTGCACCGGCTGGAAGGTGACCCCCCGCACGCAGCGCCATTGCAGGGCGAAGCGGACGATGTCGGCGATCTCGCCGTCGTTCACGCCTTTCTTCAGCGTGACCACCAGGGTGGTGGAGACGCCCGCGCGCTCCAGCGCTTCCAGCGCCTCGATCCTCACGCGGGCCAGGTCCGCGCCGCGGAGTTCCAGCAGCGCATCGCGCTTCAGCGAGTCGAACTGGAGGTAGACCTCGAAGCCCGGCATGTACTCCGCCAGCCGCTCGGCGAAGCCCGGCTCGCGGGCGATCCGCAGACCGTTGGTGTTGATCATGCGGTGGCGGATCGGGCGGGCGCGGGCCAAGTCCATCACCGCCCAGAACTGGGGGTGGATGGTCGGCTCGCCGCCGGAAAGCTGCACCAGGTCGGGCTCGCCCTCGCTCGCCATCAGGGCGTCCAGCATCGCCTCGATCTCGGCGAGGCTGCGGTGGGTCTCCCGGGCGGGAGAGCTGTCGGCGAAACAGACCGGACAGGCGAGGTTGCACGCCTCGCTGATCTCCACGATGGCCAAGCACGAGTGCTGCTCGTGATCGGCGCAGAGGCCGCAGTCCCACGGGCAGCCGTGCTCCGTGCGGGTCTGGACCGTGAGCGGCCGGTCTCCCGGCTTCACCCAGTCGCGCTGCGACTTCCAATAGGCGAGGTCGTCGGCGATCAGGGTCTTCTGCACCCCGTGTTCGCGGCAGCGCTTGAGGTAGAAGACCGAGCCATCCTCGCCCACCACCTTGGCGGGGACGAGTCGGTAGCAGGTCTCGCAGAGGCTGGTGGTCTGGCCGAGGAAGAGGTAGGGCGCGGCCTTTCGCTCAGGGGTTTCCGGGCGTTCAGACGCCTCCGGCGCGCTCGCGAGCGCGATCCCTGGCGAAATAGACCAAGCCATAGACGACCAGCGCCCCGCACAGGAGGTGGAACAGGTTCAGCGGTCCGACCACGCCCGGATAGGGTTTCAGGAACTCCCAGGCGAACCGCTGCGTCCCGTACCACGCGCAGAGCGCGTAGAAGCCGCGGCGCATGGCCCAGGGCGCGCGCACCCTCAGCCCCGCCAGCCAGGCGAGGAGGAAGAGGAGCATGGCGACGCTCTCATAGACCTGCACGGGATGGCGGCCGACGCCGTCGCCCAGATCCACCGCCCAAGGCAGGGACGTCGGACGGCCGTAGGTGTAGTCGGGCAGGCCGGTGAACAGGCACCCCCAGCGCCCCACCACGCAGCCGACCGCGAAGCTCGCCACGAACAGGACGCCGGTGGAGGTCCTGACGCCCCTGACGGCCTTGTAGATTTCCACGCCGACGATGGCTCCTACCAGCGCGCCGACGATGGAGTGCGCCAGCGCCGCCGTCGACGCGCGCCAGGTGTTGAGCGAGCCTGCGAGGAAGGCGCCTGGCACGGCCCCGGCCGCGAGGGCGGCGAAATAGCCCCCGTCCGCCACGGCCGCGATCCGGCCTGCCGCGTCCTTCAGCCGCCAGCGCCAGACGAGGTAGCCGCTCGCCCCGCCCGCGCTCCAGGCCAGGAGGTCGAACACGGGATGCGCCCAGGGAGCGGTAGGGACGTGGATCAAGGCGGATGGGCCGGCACGCGGAAGAGAGACCCGCCTTCACGGCTTCGGCTGTAACCCCGCAATCCGGCCCGCCATCGTGCGAGATGGCGGGCCTTGCTAGGCTATGGCGATCAGGCCCGCGCGGCGGCCTCGCCCACGTCGCGGCTTGAGACGGCGGCGGGCGGCGCCAGCACCTTCCTGTAGGTGGCGAGCGCCTGACCGACCACCTGGTCCATGTTGTAATAGCGGTAGGTGGCCAGCCGGCCGACGAAGGCCACGTCCGGCCTCGCCTGCGCCAGGGCCTCGTAGCGCTTGTAGAGCGCCTGGGCCTCCGCATTGGGTATCGGGTAGTAGGGGTCGCCCTCGGCGCTCGGGTACTCGTAGGTGATCGAGGTCTTGGGGTGCTTCTGGCCGGTCAGGTGCTTGTACTCGCTGATGCGGGTATAGGGCACATCCGGGTGAGGATAGTTCACGGTTGCGACCGACTGGAACTCCTCCTGGTCCAGCGTCTCGTGGCGGAACTTCAGGCTGCGGTAGGGCAGCTTGCCGAAGCGGTGGCCGAAGAACTCGTCCACCGGGCCGGTGAAGACCAGCTGGTCGTAAAGCACCCGGTCACGCACCTCGGCGAACTCCGTCTCCGTCTCGACCGTGATGTTCTCGTGGTCCAGCATGTTCTCGAACATGTGGGTGTAGCCGAGCCGCGGCATGGCCTGGAAGCTGTCGGTAAAGTAGCGGTCGTCGACGTTGGTGCGGGTCGGCACGCGCGAGGTCACCGAGCGGTCGAGCCCGGAGGGGTCGATGCCCCACTGCTTCCTCGTATAGCCCTGGAAGAAGAGCTCGTAGAGCTCGCGCCCGACAGCGGAGACCACCACGTCCTCCGAGGTCCGGATCTGGGCCACCGGCTCGGCCCGGCTGGCCAGGAAGGCCGCGGCCTCGTCGTCGGTGGACAGCGTCAGGTCGTAGAGCTTGTTCAGCGTGGTGCGGTTGATGGGGATGGGCACCAGTTTGTCGCGAACGCTGCCGAGCACCCGGTGCTCGTAGGTCCGCCAGCCGGTGAAGCGGCTGAGGTAGCGTACCACCTCGTCGGAGTTGGTGTGGAAGATGTGGGGGCCGTACTGGTGGATCAGCACGCCGGCCTCGTCATGGACGTCGAAGGCGTTGCCGGCCACGTGCGGACGCCGGTCGATCAGGAGCACGCGCTTGCCCGAGCCGGCCGCCAGCCGCTCGGCGATCACCGAGCCGGCGAACCCTGCGCCCACTACCAGGGCGTCGTAGTGGCTCTTGCGCCCGGCCGGGAGCACCGCCGGGGAGGCCACGCCCGCCGCTCCGGCGACCGGCGCCGGCCCGGCCCGACTCTCCTGGGCGTGGCGCACCACCGCCTGGTCGACCAGGGCGGCCATGCGGGCGAAGGTGTTGTCCCAGCTGAGGTCGCCCAGCGCCTCGTCCACCGCCTCCCGCCAGGTGGAGGTCCGAGCCTTGGCGAGCTGCAGCGCCGCTTCGCAGCCGGCGATGAAGGCGGCGCGGGTATCGGCTACGCACACGGCCTCCAGCTCGCCGTAGTGGCGCTTCACGTCGATGATGGCGGTGGAGACCACCGGCTTGCCGCCCGCGAGGTACTCCGGCGTCTTGGTGGGGCTGATGAAGCGGGTCGATTCGTTGATCGCGAACGGGCAGAGCGCCACATCCCAGCCGGCGAGATAGGTGGGCAGCGCTTCGTAGCCCTTGGCGCCGAGGTAGTGGATGTTGGGGCGGCGCGGCAGGGCGGCGGGATCGACCTTCACCACCGGGCCGACCATGACGACCGACCATTCCGGGTGGGCGTCGGCGAGTGCGGCGACCAGCGTCATGTCCATGCGCTCGTCGATCACGCCGTAGAAGCCGAGCCGCGGATGGGGCAGGGCGGCCTGGTCGGCCGGCTCGGTGGCGCCCGACAGGGAGCGCGCCTTGGCGAAGTGGGACCGGTCGACGCTGGACGGGAAGGGGTGGATGTTGGCGTGCCAGCCGCGCTTGGCTTCGTACAGGCTGTAGCCGCCGGTGAAGACCACGTCGGCCATGCCCACCAGCTCACGCTCCAGCTGCTTCAGCCGCTCGGGCGCGAACTTGAAGGCGGCGAGCTCGTCCATGCAGTCGTAGACCACGGCCGCGGCGTTCTCCGCTACGCCCCGTGAGAACTCCAGCATCATGGGGGTGTAGTACCAGGCGACCGGCCGCTGCATGCCTGTGTCCGCGACGAACGTCTGCAGCAGCCGGCCGAGTTCGGCCATGGCCTGGTCCGGTTCCAGCCCCTCCGGCAGGCGCGGCGTCACCACCAGGACCTTGCCTTCCTGGCTCCGGTCCAGGCTCGGCGGCGCCCCGGCTTCGGCCGCCAAGGGCTCCTCCCACACCACCACCCGCCGGGTCTCGGCGAAGCGGGTCATCAGATGCTGAGGGCGCTGGAAGACGAACCGCCAGCGCAGGTGCGAAAAACAGATGACACCGTCGCCGCCGCGATGTCCGAAGACGGGCGAGGCTATGATGGAGGAAGCCACGCTGGATGCGGCGGAACGCGGCGACTTATCGGCCAATGTCGTCATCCCATGCTGGTAAAGTGGCTGCCGGCCTCTAACGGCCGCATGTGGACCCGAGTTCCCTTCGCCGCCCTGGAAGCTTTGCGGTCCTGCACACTTTTGTTAAGTCGTGCAAGCGAGCGCCCTCTCTGAAGCTGTTGCTTGCCTTCAACGGACCGATCTGCAGCATAGGGCCGTCCTCGAAATTATCTCCTGCGTCCGGAGAGGATTTGCATTGGGTTCGCGCCGCAGGTGGCCGGTTCATGGGTGAGCCTCTGTAGCCTTGTTCCGTCGCCTCCACCGCGTCCGGCCGTGTCCCGCGGCTGCGAAGGGCTGCGGCTCGCGGTCCGGGAGCAAACCATGAGCAACTGTGCATAGGTCTTGGGCGCCGGGGCGATAGGGACGGATGCGACAGGAGGCCGATTTCGCATGGAGTCTCGACGAGGCCGCGCCGCTGGCGCTCCGCGGTGACTGGACGGCCACGCATCTCGGCCGGGTGGGCGGCGACC
>CAXUCS010000121.1:0-6801 GCA_964249365.1 uncultured Caulobacteraceae bacterium
GCCGCGGCGCAGGCGGCGAAGGCGGCGCTGACGCCGGGCGTGACCTCGCACGGTACGCCCGCCGCGCGGCAGGCCATGAGCTCCTCGCCGCCGCGGCCGAACACGAAGGGGTCGCCCCCCTTCAGCCGGACCACCTGCAGCCCCTGGCGGGCCAGCGCGACCAGGAGGTCGTTCAACTCGTCCTGAGGCACGCTGTGGCGCGACTTGCGCTTGCCGACGTAGAGGCGCCGCGCCGCCGGATTGATCAGGTCCAGGATCGCCGGACCGACCAGCCGGTCGTGGACCACCACGTCCGCCTCGGCCAGCAGCCGCTCGGCCCTGCGTGTCAGGAGGTCCGGGTCGCCCGGGCCCGCTCCCACCAGCCAGACCTTCCCGGTCGCGACCCGCGGAGGTTCGCCGCCCTGCAGCACGACCAGGTTCGCCGGGAAGGTTCGGCCTTGCGGGTCCATGGCGATCAGAACTCCTCCGGGACGCAAGCGGCCGAACCGCGGACGCACAGGCCCGCGGTTCGGCTTCTTTGGTCCTTCGTCGGAAGGGCGATACGGCGTCGGACGCTTGCTAACTGGCCGTGGGTGGGCCAAAGCGCAAGGCCGATCCAGCCTTGCAGGCATTAGGAAAACTAAACATGCAGCGAAGACGGCTGCCGCCGTTGAACGCGCTGCGGGCGTTCGAGGCCGCGGCGCGACACATGAACTTCAGCCGGGCGGCGGACGAGCTGAGCGTCACGCCGGGCGCCGTCAGCCAGCAGATCCAGAACCTGGAGGACTACATCGGCGCGCCCCTGTTCAAGCGCACCTCCAAGGGCCTGCTGCTTACCGACGGGGCCCAGATCGCGTTGCCGGCGCTGCGGGAGGCCTTCGACCGGCTGGCTGAGGCGGCCAGCCAGCTCACCGCCGCTTCAGACGGGCGACGCGTCACCGTCTCGGCCGCCCCCTCCTTCGCCGCCAAATGGCTGGTGCCGCGGCTCGGCCGCTTCGAGACGGCCTATCCGGACGTGGACGTATGGCTTTCCGCCGGCATGGAGCTGGTCGACTTCACCGACGGCGAGGTGGACGTCGCGATCCGCTACGGCGCGGGGCGCTACCCCGGGCTGGAGGTCGCCCGGCTGATGGGCGAGACGGTGATCCCCGTCGCCTCCGCGGACCTGCTGGCGGAGAAGCCGCTGGAACGGCCGGAGGACCTCGCCCACCACACCCTGCTGCACGACGGGTCGCCGGACGCCGACGAGAGCTGCCCGGACTGGATCATGTGGCTGACCGCGCGGGGGCTGAAGGCGATCGACGGGGCGCGGGGCCCTCGTTTCAACCAGTCGAGCCTGGTGATCGAGGCGGCGGTGGGCGGCCGGGGCGTCGCCCTCGCCAAGGGGACGCTCGCCCAGGCGGACCTGGACGCCGGGCGCCTCGTCGCGCCCCTCCAGAGCAGTTCCACCACGCTGGATCTCGCCTACCACCTGGTCCACCCCCGCACCAAGGGCCGGCTGAAGCAGGTCCGCGCCTTCATCACCTGGGTCAAGGCGGAAGCCGAGGCGCACGAGGCGGGGCTGCGCACGCTCGACAACGGCGCGGGCATCTGAGGCGCACGCGCGCGCATCTCTTGGGTCAGCGCCTCGGGATGACGCGGAAGCTGGCGAGCACGCTCTCCATCACGCGCTCGTCCACCCGCTCCGCCTTCGCCGTCGTGTTCAAGTCCAAGATGAAGTTGATCGCGTCCACGTCGCGACCATCCTGGCGCACGACGACCACCTCTCGCTCCGCGCCCTTGGACACCCCGCCCCGCAAAGCCGGAGCGCCCGCCAGCGTCATGCGCATGTGTTTCGCGGGAGGGCTCGAATCCAGCTCTCCACTCAGCAACGCGTTCAACGATGGATAGTCGAGCGCGTTGAACTCGGCCGAGACCGTCAGCGTCCGACTCGACCCGAGATCGATCTCGACGCCATGGTCCGGCCCCGGCGCGGCGTTCCGCCAAGCCGAGCAGCCCTTCGGGACAGCGATGCTGAAGCCGTAGTTGTGGTTGACGTAAGCGCCAGTCACTCTCACGTCGTGCTGATGAGCCGCACCGACCTCGACAGCCGATGAGCTGAGAAGCGCAACCGCCAGAACCATCCTAATCACGCCTACAGGCCGCCTCGTAGAGCAGCACAGACGTGTAGACCGCGGCCAGCTCCTTGTCATAGTTCTTGTTCTTGCTGTTGTAGCCGATCTTGCGGATGCGCTGCTCGAAGTCGGCGAAGGAGGTGCTTCCGGTGACGATCGCACCATAGTGCGCTTCCCAAAAGTCGCAGCAGGCTTGATCCGACGGGAACGCAAGATTGTTATGGCCAGCCGCTGTCAGGCCGAAGAGGTTATGTAACCGGGCATTATGGGCGTCATGCCCCCAGGCGTCCTCGAATGCGGCTAACGCCAGAAGATAATCGGCATCTGTCTTCATCCGCGTCGCCATCGGCTCCACGAGCGGCGTCATCCGCTTGAAGAAGGCGTCCTGGATGGGGGTGCAGCCCGGCATGCGCGAGGCGATACCGCATCGCGGTCACGCCGATCAACGCACCCCGAGCCGGGGCGCCCACCGCGCCGAGTCTGGCGCCGCTTGCGAAAGCCATTACTGTCGCGCTTGCGCCGCCTCCGGAGATCCCCCGCCATGTTCGTCCGCAGCCTGACGCTCGCCGCCAGCCTCCTCGCCACCTCCGCCCTGGCGCAGACCGCGCCGATTCTCGGCTTCGCGCCGCAGGAGGCGCAGGCGGAGCGGGCGCTGGAAGGGCGGCTGGACGCGGCGGTGAACCCCGCCGACCTCGACGGCTGGCTGCTCCGCATGGCCTCGCAGCCGAACCAGGTCGGCTCGCCCCACGACAGGGACAACGCCCAGTGGCAGCTCACCCAGTTCAGAAGCTGGGGCTGGGACGCCCACATCGAGGCGTTCGACGTGCTCTACGGCGTGCCCACCGCCGAGAGCCTGGACCTCGTCGGCCCCAAACCCTTCCACGCCGCCCTGCATGAGCCGGCCGTCCCGGGCGACCGCACCTCCGCCGACATGCCCGGCGTGCTGCCGCCCTACCTCGGCTACCAGGGCGACGGCGACGTCACCGCCCCGCTCGTCTACGTCAACTACGGCATGCCGGACGACTACCGCACGCTCGCCCGCCAGGGCGTGGACGTGCGCGGCAAGATCGTGATCGCCCGCTACGGCGGCGGCTGGCGCGGACTGAAGCCCAAGCTCGCGCAGGAGCACGGCGCGGTCGGCTGCATCATCTACTCCGACCCCAAGGATGACGGCTACTACACCGACGATACCTATCCGAAGGGACCGCAGCGGCCGCCGGAAGGGGTGCAGCGCGGCTCGGTGAACGACATCACCCAGTTCTCCGGCGACCCGCTGACGCCGGACGTGGGCGCCACGCCCGGCGCGCAGCGGCGCTACACCCGCGAGACGGCGCCCACGCTGATGAAGATACCGGCGCTGCCGATCTCCTACGCCGACGCCCTGCCGCTGCTGCAGGCCTTGGGAGGGCCGCTGGCCGAACCGAACTTCAGGGGCGCCCTGCCGCTGACCTACCACCTTGGCGGCACGGGCTCGGCGGTGGTTCACCTCGTGGTGAAGTCGGACTGGCGGCTTCGCCCCATCTACGACGTGATCGCGACGATGAAGGGGTCGGAGTTCCCCGGCCAGTGGATCGTGCGCGGCAACCACCACGACGGCTGGGTCTTCGGCGCGGAGGACCCGTTGTCTGGCCAGGTCGCGCTGATGGCCGAGGCCAAGGCGTTCGGCGAACTGGCGAAGGGCGGCTGGCGGCCCAAGCGCACGCTGGTCTACTGCTCCTGGGATGGGGAGGAGCCGGGGCTGATGGGCTCCACCGAATGGGCGGAGACCCATGCCGACGCGCTGAAACGCCAAGCCGTCCTTTATTTGAACTCCGACAACATCGACCGCGGCTTCGTCAACCTGGAAGGCAGCCACGAGCTCCAGACGCTCGCCGACCAGGTCGCGCGCGACGTCACGGACCCGGAGACGGGCGTGCCGCTGGAAACGCGGCTGCGCGCCCGCATCCAGGTGGAGGCGCAGTCGGGCGGCGAGGGCGGCCGGGGCAATGACCTGAAGGCGATGGCCAGGATCGCGGCGAGCGGGGGCGAGCTGCCGATCGGGGCGCTGGGTTCGGGGTCGGACTACACGCCCTTCCTCCAGCACCTGGGCGTCCCATCGCTGGACGTGGGCTTCGGCGGCGAGGGCGAGAGCGGCGGCGTCTACCACTCCGCCTACGACACCTACGACCACTACACGCGCTGGGGCGACCCGGGCATGCGCTACAGCGCGACGCTCGCCAGGACGGCGGGGCGGATCGTGCTGCGCTATGCGGACGCAGACCTCCCGCCGGTGAACTTCGTCAGCTTCTCCGACACGGTCGGGCGCTACGTCGACGAACTGCACAAGCTGGCCGACCGCGAGCGGGAGGACACCGCCGCCCGCAACGCCATCCTCGACTCCGGCCGGTGGAAGCTGGCGCTCGACCCCGCCAGGCCCGACCGGCCGCCGGAACGGCAGGTGGACGTGCCGCCGATCGACTGGAGCCCGCTGGACGCGGCGAACGTCCGGCTGAAGGCGAGCGCCGACCGCTTCCAGCGCCTCTCGGCCTCCGCCTCGCTCGGGGCGGCGCGGAAAGCCGCGCTCGGCCGGGGCGTGCTGGGGATCGACCAGGCGCTGATGAGCGCGCAGGGCCTGCCGGGCCGCCCCTGGTACCGTAACATGATCTATGCGCCCGGCACGGAGACCGGCTACGGCGTCAAGACCCTGCCCGCGGTGCGCGAGGCCATCGAGCAGCGCCGCTTCGCCGAGCTGCCCGCCGACATCACCGCCACCGCCGCGGTGCTGGACGCCTATGCCGCCTGGCTGGACGCCGCCAGCGCCGCGGCAGGCGGGTGAACCCGCTCAGCCTGTTCGGCCTCTTCGCCGTCAGCGCCATGCTCCTCTGCTACGCCATGGACGCCCGTTCCGCCTGGTGGACGCTGGGCTTCGCCGCCTCGTGCGGGCTGGGTTCGGCCTACGGCTTCCTCCAGGGAGCCTGGCCGTTCGGGCTCGTCGAAGGCGTCTGGTCGCTCGTCGCGCTGGACCGCTGGCGCCGGCGGCGCCAGGGGATTGCGCCGCGATGACCTGGCGCAGGAAGCCTTTCGGCGAACAGGCCGCGGCCGGCGAGCGGCTGACCCCTACGCTCGGATGGCCGCACCTGCTGGCGCTGGGCGTGGGCGCCATCGTGGGCACGGGCATCTACACCCTGACCGGGGTGGGCGCCGGGATGGCGGGGCCGGCGGTGATCGCCTCCTTCGCCATCGCAGGCGCGGTCTGCGCCTGCGCCGCGCTCGCCTATGCGGAGATGGCGACGCTAATCCCCGCCGCGGGCAGCGCCTATACCTACAGCTACACGGTGCTGGGCGAGGCGATCGCCTGGGTGGTCGGCTGGAGCCTGATCCTGGAGTACACCGTGGTCTGCGCCGCGGTGGCGGTGGGCTGGTCCGGCTATGCGGGCGGGGTGATCCGCGCGGCGCACTGGCCCGTTCCCACAGCGCTCCTGGCCGGGCCGGGCGGCGGCGGCCTGGTGAACCTGCCGGCCGTGGCGATCTCGCTCCTGGTGGCGGGGCTGCTCTCGCTCGGCACCCGGGAGAGCGCGCGGGTGAACTTCGTCCTGGTGGTGGTGAAGATCGTGGCGCTGGTCGGCTTCGTGGCCCTGGCGGCCCCGGCCTTCCAGCTGCACCGCTTCAGCCCCTTCATGCCCTACGGCTTCGCCAAGCACGAGACGGGGGGCGCCGCACGGGGCGTGATGGCGGCCGCGGCCATCATCTTCTTCGCCTTCTACGGCTTCGACGCGGTCTCCACCGGCGCGGAGGAGACGAAGAACCCGGCCCGGGACCTGAAGATCGGCATCGTCGGCTCGATGCTCGCCTGCACGCTCATCTACGTCGCCGTGGCGGCCGCTGCGCTCGGCGCCACCAGCTACCTCCACCTCGCCGACAGCGCCGAGCCGCTGGCGCAGGTGCTGCGCGACCTTCACCACCCGCTGGCCGCGGCGCTGATCGCGGCGGCGGCGATCGTGGCGCTCCCCACCGTGATCCTGGCCTTCATGTACGGCCAGAGCCGCATCTTCTTCGTCATGGCGCGTGACAACCTCCTGCCCGCGGGGCTGGCGCAGGTGAGCGCGCGGACCGGCACGCCCGTGCTGGTCACGCTCCTGACCGGGGTGGTGGTGGCCGCGCTCGCCGGCCTCCTGACGCTGAAGGACATCGCCGCGCTCGCCAACGCCGGGACGCTCCTGGCCTTCATCGCGGTCAGCGCCTGCATGCTGGCGATGCGTCGGCGCGAACCCGGCCGCCCCCGACCCTTCCGCGCTCCGGCGGCCTGGGTCATCGGCCCCGCGGCGATCGCGGGGTGCCTCTACCTCTTCGCCAGCCTGGAGGTGGCGACGATCGGCCGCTTCCTGGCCTGGAACGCGGTCGGCCTCGTCGTCTACCTCCTCTACGCCCGCCCGCGCAGCCGCTACGCCTGAACGGGGCGGGCGGATACGCGGGCCCGTAGGCGTTCGGGCACGCGCGGGGCGGTCCGGCATGCTAACGCCGCCACAATGAGCACCCGACCCCTCCAGCGCCCGCTGCGTCGGGCGATCGCCGGCGCGGCGGCGGTGGCGGCCCTGGCGACGCAGACCGCCGCCGACCTGCTGGGTCTGCCGCTGGAGGCAGTCGAGCTGGTCATCGGCGACTCGGACCTGCCGGCCGCGCCGATGTCGGCCGGGTCGAACTCGACGGCAAGCATCTGCTCGGTCATAGC
>CAXUCS010000122.1:0-662 GCA_964249365.1 uncultured Caulobacteraceae bacterium
CTCGCCGCACCCAGCCCTTCGACCCGCAGGCGGCGGAAGCCAGGCTGGCCGAGCTCGGCCTCGAAGGGCGCCTGCACCGGCCCGACGACGCCCTCCTGTGACGCCGGCCTTCCAGCCGGACCTGGACTTCGAGGCGGCCGACCGCGCCAGGGAGACGGGGGAGGCGCTCGTTCTGGACCTGGACGGGTTCGAGGGGCCGCTGCACCTCCTCCTCGCCCTGGCGCGCAGCCAGAAGGTGGATCTGCGCCTGATCTCCGTCGCCCGGCTGGCCGAGCAGTACCTCGCCTTCGTGGAGCGCGAGCGGCGGACCCGCTTCGGCCTGGCGGCGGAGTATCTCGTCATGGCGGCCTGGCTCGCCTACCTGAAGTCGCGCCTGCTCCTGCCCGGGCTCCCGGCACGAGATCGGGGCGAGCCGCCCGCCGCCGAGCTGGCCGAAGCCCTCGCGTTCCGCCTGGCCAAGCTCGACGCCATGCGCGCCGCCGCCGACGCCCTCAGAAGCTCGCCCCAGCTCGGACGCGACGTCTTCCTTCGCGGTCGAGCCGAGGCCGTTCCGGCGACGGCGGAGAGCGGAGCGGCGGAGGACCTCTATGGCCTGATGAAGGCCTATGTCGCCGCCCGCCTTCGTCCGGCGCCCCCACGCTACAGCCCGGCCGCCCGGGTGG
>CAXUCS010000122.1:672-6769 GCA_964249365.1 uncultured Caulobacteraceae bacterium
TACAGCCTGGAGGCGGCGCGGGAGCGGCTCAAGGCCTGGCGGCCGAGGATGGCCGACTGGACCCCGCTGCAGCGGGTCGCGCCCGCCCGCGGCCGCGAGGGCCCGAGCCGCGCCTCCTACCTCGCCTCCACCTTCTCCGCCGGTCTGGAGATGACCCGCGACGGCGCCCCGGAGCTCCGCCAGCTCGACGCCTTCGCCCACCTCCAGCTACGCGCCCGCCGCGAACGGCCGTGACCGGCGCCCTCCCGCCCGGCTGGGAGCTGGAGCGCCAGGCGGAGGCCCTGCTGTTCGCCGCCGCCGAGCCCCTGTCGCTCGCCGACCTCCAGGCGCGGCTCGGGGAGGGCGCGGACGTGGCGGGCGCGCTGGCGGCCCTGGCGCGCCGCTACGCCGGGCGGGGCGTGGAGCTGCAGCAGGTCGGCGGCCGCTGGCGTTTCGCCACCGCGCCCGACCTCGCCCCCCTGCTGGCGGAGCGACGGGAGGAGCCGCGCCGCCTGTCCCGCGCGGCCATGGAGACCCTGGCGGTGATCGCCTACCACCAGCCGACCACCCGCGCGGAGATCGAGGCGGTGCGGGGCGTCAGCCTCAGCCGCGGCACGCTGGACGCGCTCCTGGAGGTCGGCTGGGTGCGGCTGCGCGGCCGCCGCCGCTCGCCCGGTCGCCCCGTGACCTACGCCACCACCGACCGCTTCCTCCGGCACTTCGGCCTGTCCGGCCTCGCCGACCTCCCCGGCGCGGCGGAGATGAAGGCCGCAGGCCTCCTCAGCCTGGACCTGCCCCCCGGCTTCACCGTCCCCCAGCCGTCCTCCGCCGCCCTACCGGAGGAGGATCCGCTGGAGGAGGGCGACCCGCCCGAGTTCGTGCAGGACTTCGTGGGTGGTGAGCGATGAGGCTCAGGCGGCCTTGTGTATGATCAGTCCAAAGCAGGTGCAGGGGAAACCGTCCAGCCCGAGCTTCAAGTGAAGGCTGGGACCGTACATGTGGCCGAAGGTGTTCGGCAGGTCATGGCTGAAGGGGGGCAGATCCACGAACTTGTCCATGGGCTTGTCGCCAAAGTTCCAGTCGAACGGCGCGACCCTGTGCCCCTGAACTCGCAGCCGGGAGGCCAGATCTTCCAAGTGGCGACGCTGGAAGAGGACGCATGGCCAATTGTCCACCGTCGGTCCGTTCGGGTTGATGTTGAATTCCGTCGTGTGCACCGCTAGCCCGCCGGGCTTCAGCGTCTTAAGTGAGTTCTCAATGAAGGCGAGACCATGGGCGATGCTGCCGAGGTGCTCCAGCGCACAGACGGACCAGCAGAAGTCGTGGCCCTCAAGGCCGTTCGGGATGGCGTTCATGTCGACCTGCTTCAGATCGACCAGTCGGTCGAAGCTCGCCCGATCCACGAGGTGGCCGTAGAAGGCTTTGTCCAGGGTGGCCGTGTGCTGGTTGCCATCCACCCAGCCCTTGGCCGCCGCCTCCTCTAGCGGCAGGTCAGTCACCGTGACCCGCACGCCCTGGCCTGCCAGATAGCTGGCCAGGGGTTCCGCGCCGCAGCCGAACCCAAGGCCATGGACGCCGTCGCGCATCAGTCCGTTCTCGTGCACGGCCTGCAGCACGTAGCAGAGTTCCCAAACCTTGCGATGGAAGACAACGGCGCTGTGAAGCTGGGCGCACCAGTGAGCAACCCAGTCGCTCTCGATATCAGCCTGCACCGACGCTTTGCACTGCAGGCCGACATGCTGTGCGGTCGTGCTTCCTCGCGCCGGGAGTTCGGCAGCCAGTCGGTGCGCCAGATCGTAGCCGAACGCCTTTACGTTCATCGTGAGCAGGGGCAGATTGCGCACGATCTCGGTCAAGGCGTTGAGGTTTGGCTGGGACCGGTCGTTCAGGAGACCAAGCAGGATCTCCAGCTTCTGCAGATCCTCGTCCTTGACGGTGAGACGCTTCCTACGCTGCCGCAACATGGCCCGATCCATAGAGCCAAGCCTCGGCCCCGAGCCTCTTAGGACAGCCGCCGTCGGTCCCGCAACGCCGTAAGCTCAAGGCCGCTGAGCGCGTGCACATGCGCTCAGCGGCGCAGGAGGGACCCGAGCTCTTGCTCCGCGGCGCCGCTCCAGTGGGTCAGGAGCGCGTAGCGCATCTGATTGCGGAAAGGACTGACGTCACTGCGATCCACCCGTTCCAGCGTCCCGTCGTGGTGGATGACGAACAGGCCGTCGCGCGATCCGAGCACGTCGAGGAGGATTTCGGCCGGATCGCCGAAGCGGGCCCAGTGACCCCAGCTGACCTCCGTGACGATGCTGGCGTGCCCACTCCGGGCGAGGGTGGCCTGCATACCCTTGAAGGCTTCCGGCTCCCATCCTTCTACATCGACCTTGATGAGGTCGAAGCCGGCCTGTCCCTCGATGAGGTCATCTACCGGCGTGGTCTGTACCATCGCGTGTTGGGCTTCATATTCCGGCGGCAGCTGCAGGAGCGTGCCTCCACCCGCATGGTGGATGTCAAACTGGAACTCGGCCTCGCCGCGCTGGCCGGCGGCGGCCATCTGCTCCGCCCGGATACGGCTCTCGAAGCCGTTGATCGCGATGTTATCGCGGATGAAGGTGAAGAGCTCGGGGTTCGGCTCCAAGCAAAGCACGTGCCCGTCCGCTCCGACCAGCGCTGCCAGCTTGATCGTGTAGTAGCCGACGTTGGCTCCCAGATCGAGCACGCGCATGCCGGGTCGGCAAAGGCGGGTGAGAACCTCATCGACGAAGTTCTCCCACCCTCCAACCATGACGATCCAGGCGCCTACGCCCTTGTCGTTGGTATTTACGAAGAACGGCAGTCCGTTGGACAATCGCGTGAGCGCGCGATTGCCGCCCAAGTAGTAGTACGGCCGGGCGGCGCCGCTCCGGGTCCACTCCTCAAGGTCGGCGAGTCTGCGCTCGACGGCGTTCAGGCGGAGTAGGAGAGGGTCGGAGCGTCCGGTGAGCCGCCTTGCGACGTGGACGAGGCGGCGTCCCAGCGGAGAGGGGGGCATGGACCTGGCGAAGCTGCGCCCACCTGTGTCGACGGGACATGCGATCTCTAAAGCCCCGATCTGCCCTGGCAAGGCTCGCCGGAGCGCCGCCCCCCCCGCTGCTTGCACCGCCCCGGCGCTCCTGTAGAACCGGGCGCCTCGAGCGAAGGGCGCACATGGACCGGATCGCCATCACCGGCGGGGTCGAGCTTTCGGGCGAAATCCCGATCAGCGGCGCCAAGAATTCGGCCATCAAGCTGATGGCGGCGAGCCTTCTGTCCGACGAGCCGCTGCGGCTCACCAACATGCCGCGGCTGGCCGACACCCGCTTCCTCGGGCGGCTCCTGCAGCGCTTCGGGACGGAGGTGAAGGAAGCCGACGACGGGCAGGGGCAGGAGACGGTGCTCCACACGCCGGAGATCGTCAGCGCCTTCGCGCCCTACGACCTGGTGCGCAAGATGCGCGCCTCCTTCAACGTGCTGGGCCCTCTGATCGCGCGCACCGGCCACGCCAAGGTCTCGCTGCCCGGCGGCTGCTCCATCGGCGCGCGGCCGGTGGACCTCCACCTGAAGTCGCTGGAGGCGCTGGGCGCCCACATCGACCTGCACGAGGGCTATGTCTACGCCCAGGCGCCGCGCGGGCTGAGGGGCGCGGCCATCGACTTCCCCTTCGTGTCGGTGGGGGCCACCGAGCACGCCCTTCTCGCCGCCGTGCTGGCGGAGGGGGACACGGTGCTCGCGAACGCCGCCTGCGAGCCGGAGATCGAGGACCTGGCCGATTGCCTGAACGCCATGGGGGCGAAGGTGGACGGGGCGGGCTCTTCCACCATCCGCGTCAGCGGCGTCGCCCGGCTGCACGGCGCCACCCACGCGGTCGTGCCCGACCGGATCGAGGCCGGCACCTACGCCATGGCGGCGGGCATGGCCGGCGGGGAGGTGACGCTGACGGGCGTGCGCCCGCACCACCTCTCCGTCCTCCTCGACAGGATGGAGGAGGCGGGCGTGGCCGTCTCGCGCGGCAACGGCTCGGTCACGCTCCGGCGCGATGGGGCGCGGCTCAAGGCCGTGGACCTCTCGACCGACCCCTACCCGGGCTTCGCCACCGACCTCCAGGCGCAGTTCATGGCGCTGATGACGCTGGCCGACGGCGAGAGCGTGATCCGCGAGACCATCTTCGAGAACCGCTTCATGCACGCACCCGAGCTGACGCGGCTCGGCGCCGACATCAGCGTCTCCGGCGGCGAGGCGCGGGTGCGCGGGGTGGAGCGGCTGGAGGGCGCGCAGGTGATGGCCACCGACCTTCGCGCCTCGGTCAGCCTGGTGATCGCGGCGCTGGCGGCGCGGGGCGAGACCACCGTGCACCGCGTCTACCACCTCGACCGCGGCTTCGAGCGGCTGGAGGAGAAGCTCTCCCGCTGCGGCGCGCGGATCCGGCGCCTATCTGACGGAGAGGAGACCTGAGCCCCATGGCCGACGACCTTTCCATCCCCTGCCGGCCGCTGCGCCTCCTCGCCCAGGACGGCGACGACCTGCAGATCATCTCCGCCGCGCTGCAGGACGCCATCGCCCACGTGGGCGACATCCGCTACGAACCCGCGGCGCGTAGGCTCACCATCATGTTCAACCGCTACCGCTGGGAGGGCGCGGACGGGCCCTGCGGCCAGCGCGTGGTCTCCGCGCTGCAGCTCGGCGACGTCGACCGGGTGCGCCAGCGCGGCATGGCCTGCGAGGACAAGGGCGCGCTCGTCTCCTGCCTCCAGCTCGACTTCGAGCCGGGCGAGGCGCCGGGCGGCTGCGTGCTGCTGCGCTTCAGCCACGGCGGCGACCTGGCGGTGGAGGTGGAGTGTATCGACGCGGTGCTGGCCGACGTGTCCGAGGCGTGGCCGGCCAAGCAGTGCCCCGACCACGCCGACGCCGCGCCCGAGCCGGTCGCCGAGGACGCCTGAGCCCTTGCGCCGCCTCGACGCCGCCGATCCCGGCTTCCCGGCCGCCTTCGACGCCTTCCTCGACGAGCCCCGCGGCTCGCCGGCCGACGTGGACTCCGCCGCCGCTGAGATCATCGAGGGCGTCCGGCGCGGCGGGATCGACGCCGTCCTCGATTACGCCCGCCGCTTCGACCGCGCGGAGCTGACCGCCGATACGCTGCGGGTCACGCCCGACGAGATCGAGGCCGGGGCCGCGGCCTGCCCGGCGGAGGTGCGGGACGCCATCGCCTTCGCCGCCGGCCGCATCCGGGACTACCACACCCGCCAGCGGCCGGCCGACGTGCGTTTCACCGACGCCCTGGGCGTGGAGCTCGGCTGGCGCTGGGGCCCGCTGGAGTCGGTGGGCGTCTATGTGCCGGGCGGACGTGCGGCCTATCCCTCCACCGTGCTGATGAACGTGGTGCCGGCCCAGGTGGCGGGCGTGGACCGCATCGCCATGGTCACGCCGCCGGGCCGGATCGAGCCTGCGGTGTTGGCCGCCGCGCAGGTCGCGGGCGTGCATGAGCTATGGAAGCTCGGGGGCGCCCAGGCGGTGGCGGCGCTCGCCTATGGCGCCGGACCCATCCGGCGGGTGGACAAGATCGTGGGGCCCGGCAACGCCTTCGTCACCGCAGCCAAGCGCCGCGTGTACGGCGTGGTGGGCGTCGACGCGCTCGCCGGCCCGTCGGAGATCGTGGTGGTCGCGAGCGGCGACAACGACCCGGACTGGATCGCCGCCGACCTCCTCTCCCAGGCCGAGCATGACCCCGACGCCCAGTCCATCCTCATCACCGATGACGGCCGCTTCGCCGATGCGGTGGAGGCCGCGCTGGAGCGCCAACTGCTCACCCTGGCCACGGAGGAGACCGCGCGCGCCGCCTGGCGGGACCACGGCGCGGTCGTCGTGGCGCCGCTCGACCAGGCGCCCGCACTGGTGGACCGCATCGCCCCCGAGCACGTCGAGTTCGCGCTCGATCATCCCGAGCGGCTTGCCGACCGCGTGCGCCACGCCGGGGCGATCTTCCTCGGCCGTCACACGCCCGAGGCGCTCGGCGACTATGTGGTCGGCTCCAACCACGTGCTGCCGACCAGTCGGGCCGCGCGTTTCTCATCCGGCCTGTCGATCTACGACTTCCTGAAGCGCACATCCGTGT